>JAQVLL010000100.1 GCA_028704195.1 Smithellaceae bacterium | reverse complement strand
GTATCGATGCGGGGTTTGGCCAGAGGAGTCAGTTTGCCGGTTTCATCGCGGTCGTACTGTGTGAAAACGTTGTTCCAGATTTCCAGGTGGCGGTCGCAGT
The DNA here is from genome assembly GCA_028704195.1 of Smithellaceae bacterium. Classification (GTDB taxonomy): domain Bacteria; phylum Desulfobacterota; class Syntrophia; order Syntrophales; family Smithellaceae; genus UBA8904. The sequence goes on along the minus strand of JAQVLL010000100.1, from coordinate 7,045 downwards.
CGCAGTAAACATCGCATTCGGGACGGCCGCAACCGGAGCCTTCGCCCTGATCATAGAGGATTTCGGAGCAGGGGCCGCAGGGGCCGGTTTCACCCATCATCCAGAAATTGCTTTTTTCTCCCATGCGGACGATGCGTTCCGCGGGCACTTTCATTTTTTCGTGCCAGATTTTATATGCCTCGTCGTCGTTTTCAAAAATCGTCACCCATAGTTTATCTTTGGGCAGTTTGACCACGTCAATGAGATATTCCCACGCCCAGGAAATTGCTTCTTCCTTAAAATAGTCGCCAAAGGAAAAATTGCCCAGCATTTCGAAGAAGGTGTGATGGCGCGCGGTGACGCCGACGTTTTCCAGGTCGTTATGCTTGCCGCCGGCGCGCACGCATTTCTGGCAGGAGACGGCCCGCGTATACCCCCGGTTCTCCAGGCCGAGAAATGCGTTTTTAAACTGCACCATTCCCGCGTTGGTAAAAAGGAGTGTGGGGTCATCCTTGGGAATCAGTGCTGAACTTGGAACCCGCGTGTGTCCCTTTCCTTCAAAAAATTTAATAAAACTTTCCCGTATCGCGTCACCCGTTTTAACCATCCGTATCTTCCTCCACTGCTTTTCCCAGTTGATTTAAGATCAAGCCCGGAGGGAAACCGCGTCCCATCAGGCTTTGAAAAATTCTCTGTTTTTCTTTGATGTCCAGCGCAACCGTCTTCTTTTTGGCTGCCCTTTTCTTAATCAAAATAGCTATGGCGTTTTCTTCCGTCATGTCCTGCCGAGCAGATGCTATGGCATCGTTGATCAAACGGGCCGGCACGCCTTTTTCCTGCAGGCTCGCGATAATTTTTCGATTGCCCCACAGTTTGTTTGCCGCGAGATTACGCGCCCACTGCACAGCAAAAGACGCATCATTGAGATACTTCAAATCGAGGAGTTTTTCCAGCGCTTCTTTTACGACATCTGCGGGAAATCCCTTCTCCCGCAGCTTTTTTTCCAGTTCTTTTTCCGAATGCGGCCGCATCGATAAAAGACGATACGCTTTTTGTTTGGCTGCCGCCAGATCCAGGGCTTTCACGCTAGGATTCCTGATCTTTTTCCACGATCCCCAGCTTTTCCCGGACATCTTTCTCTACAGCTACAAGTACATCCGGATTATCCCTGAGGAAAACCCGCGAATTGTCGCGGCCCTGGCCCAGTCGGTCGCCCTTGTAGGAATACCAGGCGCCACTTTTTTCAACTATGCCGTTTTCCGCCGCGAGGTCCAGCACATCGCCTTCGCGCGAGATGCCTTCGCCAAAAATGATGTCAAATTCAGCTTCCCGGAAAGGAGCGGCCAGCTTGTTTTTTACAACTTTCACCCGGGTTCGGAAACCAATGACATCCTGGCCGTTTTTAATGGAAGTCATCTTGCGGATGTCAAGACGCTGGGATGAGTAGAATTTCAGCGCGTTGCCGCCGGTCGTGGTTTCGGGATTACCGAAAAAGACACCGATTTTCATGCGCAGCTGATTGATGAAAATAACGGTCGTCTTGGATTTACTGATGCTGCCGGTGAGTTTGCGCAGTGCCTGCGACATGAGGCGTGCCTGCAGGCCCATCTGGGCATCGCCCATTTCCCCTTCGAGCTCTGCCTTGGGAACCAGCGCCGCCACGGAATCGACGACCAGCACATCAAGCGCGCCGCTGCGCACCAGCGTTTCGGCGATTTCGAGGGCCTGTTCGCCGGTGTCCGGTTGGGAGATCAGGAGTTCATCTGTGTTGACGCCGATTTTCTTGGCGTAGGTCATATCCAGGGCGTGCTCTGCGTCAATGTAAGCCGCGATGCCGTTTTTCTTTTGCGCCTCGGCGACGATATGTAACGCCAGCGTTGTCTTCCCGCCGGATTCCGGTCCGTAAATCTCCACCACCCGTCCGCGTGGAACGCCGAACGTCCCCAGCGCAATGTCAAGGCTCAGCGAGCCGGTGGAAATGGCCGGTACGTCCGCCACGCGATCATGGCTGCCCAGTTTCATGATGGATCCCTTGCCGAACTGCCGTTCAATCTGCGTGATTGCCAAATCCACCGCTTTTGATCTGTCCATATCTGCACACATATTAAAATGACCTCCTTCACCTTTTAATTTTTTATTAAGCTATTATTCCTTTACTATGTCCAATTCTCGGCATGTTATCCCGGCACGCTTTTCATCCCGTCCCGCCAGTGCCCTGTGTCCCCTGCGTTGTCGGAAAGGCCGCCAGCTTTGTATAAATTGCTCCCTGCGGGGTCAGGCGGCTTTGAAACAGGACCAGTTCCCGGCAGACAAATTCCCCGGCGGCAAATGCACTGTGTTTGGCCAGGGCTTCGCCGAGTCCCGACACTCCTCGTGGATCTTTAATCCGGGCCAGTGTTAAATGCGCCCGGAAAGGCCGGTCCTCTTTTGGAAACCCGAGAGCCTCAAAATCGATGTCCAGCTGTTTCTGGAGGGCAGAGAGTTGCGCCACATCGCCTGCCATTCCGCACCACAAAATCCGGGGTTTGCGGGCATCCGGAAACACGCCCAGTTTCTCCACGTTCAGATTCAGGGACAACCCCGAAGCCACACGTTTTTGCACAGCGGTGGAAATCTTATCCACGTCCTCCATCGAAATGTCGCCAAAGAACTTCAATGTGAGGTGCCGCCCCTCCGGCTTCGTCCAGCTTATTTTGCCGCTTACTGCGCGTTTCAGTTTTTCCTGCAGGCTCGACATTGCCTGTAAAATATCTTCAGGAGGCTCAATGGCCAGAAAGGCGCGGATATTTTTTTCGGCATTTGTCATCAGGCCTTATCCTGTAAATAGTTTTTCAGCATCATCAGCGCCACTTCCGAAGACACCAGCTTGTTTCTTTTGCGGTCCCAGTGGAACGCATGATGACGGCAAACCGTTTGGTTGCCGTCGGCCAGCGCGACGTAAACCGTGCCGACAGGCTTTTCTTTGCTTCCGCCGGTTGGTCCGGCGATTCCGGTTGAGGAGAGGCCCAGATCGGTTTCGGAAATCTTCCGGACGCCTTCGGCCATCAGGCGCGCCGTTTCTTCGCATACGGCGCCGTGCTTTTCAATGATATCAGCGGGAACGTTCAACATGCTGATTTTGGCTTCATTGCTGTAGGTTACAAGGCCGCGTTCAAAATAAACGGAACTGCCGGAGACATCAGTGAGGCGATTGGCAATCAAACCTCCCGTGCAGGATTCCGCAACGGCCAGGGTCAGTTTCTTTTCGGTCAGTTCTGCGGCGATGATTTCTTCCAGCGTCTGCTCGCCATAGGAAAAGATAAAATCGGAAAGGCGTGCCGTCACTTCATCCTGTGCTTTTTGCAGATTTTTTTTCGCCTGCTCCCGGGAGTCGGACCGCGCAATCAGCACGATGTGGTTTTCCGGGAAAACAGGATAAAACCCGACGCTCACGCCCAGGTCTTCAAAATTGACATCCACAAGCTTTTTGTCCACAGCCCCTTCGCCCAGACCGAAGGTTTTAATAGTCTGTTTGAGCGTATGTCCGACGGGTTGTGGAAAATGTCGACGCAATATCGGAATGACGCCTTCAGGCAACATCCGCTGCGTTTCGGAGGGAACGCCGGGAATGACAAAAACCAGTTTGCCTCTTACCTGTAAAGCAAACCCCGGTGCCGTGCCCACCGGATTGACGATGACTTCCGCGCCTCGCGGGAACACGGCTTGCTTGGCATTATTTTCTATCCATTGAAAATGGTATTTGGCGAATCTGTCTTTGATGCCCTGCAAAACGGCCTCGTCCGTGAACAGCGGCAGATCAAAAGCCCGGGCCATTGCGGTCGTGGTAATATCGTCAGCGGTGGGTCCCAGTCCGCCGGTGCAGATCACCGCGTCGGTGAGTGTCAGCAGATCATGCAGGCGGCTTTTGATGGCGGCAAAGTTATCGCCGACCGACATCACAATTTCAACCTGCCAGCCCTGCAGGCTGATCTCCCGGGCAATAAACGATGAATTTGTATCGGCAATGCGTCCGCTCATCAATTCGTTGCCGATGGTTAATATTCCAATCTTCATAACACACTTTCATCTTGTAAATTGTCCATATCCTAAGTTGCGCCGCGCCCCTCGTTGTTGCGACGTATAAAAATACGCCTCACTCCTTATGACTGGCGCGCCTTGCCTATGGCGCATTTTACAAAACTGCTCAATGGAGCATCATAATTGTAATAAATATGTCAATAACAGCATCATTAACCCTGCGTAAATGCCAGCGCCGATATCATCGGCCACCACTCCCCATCCTCCGGGAAACCTTTGAAAATGGTTCAGCGGAAAGGGCTTCCAGATATCAAAAATCCGGAAAAGAACAAACGCCAGCAGAAGATGCAGACCGGTAATGGCCACCGGCAGCATCGTCACCTGAAGGCCGGCAATTTCATCGATGACAATCCGTTGATCGTCTGTTTTTCCGTACAGCTTTTCCGCCCGCCCGGCAACATAAACGGAAACGGCCGATATCGCAATCACATAAAGAAGCCGCAACGGCCAGGCCAGCGGGTAACTGAAAAGACAAATCACAAGGCCGACTAACGTGCCCACCGTGCCGGGTGCGACCGGCGACAGGCCGGTGCCGAAACCTGTTGCCAGAACTTGAATAACTTGGTCTTTTTGCGCGGATTTCACGATGGTCCTTTGTAATCTTATTTATTATCAATAAGTTAGGTTTTGAAAACCTATCCTCTTTTTTGTGGTGTGTCAAACGATTTCAACCGCATTCAAACCTTTTTGGTAGGCGATTGCGCAATTATTTTTAATAGAACGATCGTTCTATATCATATCCGTCGGGGAAGTCAAGCAATCTGTGAAACCGTAAATCAAAAATTGGCAGACACAGGATTATGTGTTATTTATTTATAAGTGATGGAAGAAGGAAAGGAAAATATGACCATACCCATTGTATCTATTGTCGGCAAATCCAACTCCGGCAAGACAACCCTTCTGGAAAAGATTATTTCCGACCTTGTCGGTCGTGGGTATCGCGTTGCCACGATCAAACACAACAAGCATGGTTTTAACATTGACCATGAAGGCAAGGACAGTTACCGCCATAAACAGGCCGGCGCGCATACAACCGTTGTTTCTTCACCGCATCAGATCGCGATTATTCAGGATGTGGACCATGATCAGACCTTTGCGGAGATTCGTGACAACTATATTCGCGAAGCGGATATCATTCTCACCGAGGGGTTCAAAGTGAATGACTATCCGAAAATTGAAGTGTTCCGTTCCGAACTCAAGCGGGAGCTGATCAGCAAAAAGGAAGACGGCCTGATTGCGGTTGCATCGGATGTGAAACTTGCCGTGGATGTTCCCTGCCTTGACATCAATGATCCTAAAACGATTGCCGATTTCATAGAGAACAATTTCCTGAAATAAACGTTTGAAAAGGTCGATTAGCGCATGTGGCAAGGAGTGATGGGATAAGTGTCCTCTGCTGGAGGCTGTGTCGCAATAATCTTACGGCACAATATTTACACGCTCTTTGACAACAGATATACCTTGGAATCCTGACTGAACATATGGTACAAATTTTCCGGAAGGCAGGTTAGAGCCTGCCGGATTGAGCAAGAGGGAGAAAGACATGATCCGGATCATATTGATGGCCATGATGCTCAGTATTTCTGCGACGATTGTCGTACCGTTGCCGTCATTTGCTCTCGATGTCACCAAACGGCAGAGTGACCGTATCAAGACGCCGAAGACAGCCGAATGGGAAGGCGAGTGGGTGTCCGTTTCCTCACAGGTCGATTACCTGGACCGGTTGGGGGTCTTTCAAAAGGCAGCGGCCGCAGCAAAGGGACCTGCCGCTGACGACATCAGGCGGGCATTTCTGAGGCGATTCAGTTCAGATGTGGGAAGGGTCAGAATTGCCGCGGGACACTTCACCTTTTTGTCGCACGACGGTTCGATCATGATCGGCACAGCGCGATACACCTATGCCGGATTTGTGGAACAGATGAGTGAGGGGCGGGAAATTCAGTGGCATCGGTTCACCCGCGCCAGCGGTTTCAGCAGGTATCCGGTACTGGTTTGTTCAGAGCCATCTGGCGTTTTGGGCCAATGGATTATTGTTCAGGGCAATTTAGCCACCGGGATGAAAACCCCTCGTTACGATTCGGGGGGAAAGCAGGCCATGATGATTCCCGCGGATCTTTCCGCCGAGGCCATAGGAAATGCTATAGACACGCCCGAGTTTGTATCCTTCCTCCTATCGCTGCCGATTCCGAAAAAGAACGAAAGGAAAATGGGACCGTGACGGTTACAATCCGCGTGATCCAATCCTTTCTGATTATTGCATCCTGTTGGGGGCTATTGTGCTGCGAGATGATTCAGCCTGTTCTGACGTCGGATACAAAGGACCGTATCTGCAACAGAAGCGGTGATCTCAAAGAGGTAGCTGCTGTGGAAGTTATCCATTCCGTTAATCAGGGCATTATCGAGGGTATAAACTGGGAGTTTGATAAAGGGGGACACACCTTTCTGGAAGTGCAAGTCAGAATGGCCGTGCCCGGCAACTATGAAATGGCTCTGGATTTTCACGAACCGTTCGAGAACCTTCAATTGCATTCTTCCCTCGGCTTTGTGAGCGCAGACCGGAAAGAAACGTTCAGGATCGGTCCCATGCCCCATGAATTCCCCAAGCCTAGTTTTGCCGAAGTTTCCCTGCTTCTTCTGAAGAAAGATGCCGACGGTAAGACGTTACTCATCGATGAAGTGGACACCTATTTCCTGCTGGATACGGAGCTGGTCAATGATGGCGCACTGGATGGCTTGGATACCCGCGGCCTCACGGCCCAGGCGCTTCTGGATAAGTATGCCCCCATCCTGAAAACAGATATCATCACCAACCCAAAAACGGGCATCATCTTTATTGATCTGTCCCCTAAGAATATCGCCGCCATGAGGTTTCCGTTCGAAACCTCAAGATTTCCGTTGACAACAAGACCGGTTCGACCCCGAATCTCCAGACTCCTGCCGGAAAAAATCATATCTGTTCCGACACGGACGCCTGTCTCTTTTCCGCTGA
>JAQVLL010000099.1 GCA_028704195.1 Smithellaceae bacterium | reverse complement strand
CTATTATCTGGTGATTACCGGTTGGACGCTGGGTTATGCAGTGGACGCTGTACGTGGCGAGGTGCGCGTCTTTCGTGATTTCAGTAGTGGTTTCAACTCACTTTGGTACTTTATCGCCACTACAGTGATGGCGGCAGTGGTGTTGGTGCGTGGTGTGGCTGCTATTGAGAAGCTGTCCAAACTGCTCATGCCGGTGCTGGTGGCGGTAGTGCTGTTCCTCGTATATCAGGCATCACAGACGTCGGGCTGGGAACAGACGAAAGCTTTTTTCTTTCAGGTGGACTGGTCGCGACTGTTGAACGGCAAACTCTGGGGATTTGCTTTCGGCCAGGCGTTTTATACCCTGGCCATTGGTCAAGGCTATCTGGTCACCTACGGCAGTTTTATACCGCGCAAAACCCATGTGCCGCGCGCCTGCCTGACTGTGGCCAGCATGGAAACCAGCGTTGCGCTTCTGGCTGGCTGGATGATTTTTCCCTTCGTGTTCAGCTTCGGTATGGAGCCGGGGCAGGGATCGACGCTTGCGTTCGAGACGCTGCCGCGAGTATTTGAGCAGATGCCGGGCGGTAGTTGGCTGGCAATCCTGTTTTTTGGCTTGTTCTTTACCGCTGCATTTACTTCTTCGATCGCGGGGCTGAAAGTGGTGATTGCTGCCGTGGCCGAGGAATTTCGGCTACGTAATGCCATGGCGGTGACCTTGGTAACAGGAGTGATGCTTGTGCTGGGTACAGCCTCAGCACTTAGCTTCACACCACTAGAATGGCGCATTGCCGGTGATCCGGTACTGGATGTGATAGACAATGTGGCCGGTGGCAATGTTATCATATTTTCCGGCATTACGGGTGCTGCGCTTTTGTGCTGGTTCATTCCCCCGAACCGGATTCGCACGGTTCTGGGTACCGCTAATCGTTGGTGGGAGTGGCGAATCTATTTGGTTGGTCGATACCTGCCTTTGCTGGTGCTGCTGTGGGCGGTGATCACCTTCGCCGTATACCAAGCGCGCGGTGCAGCGGGATGAGATCTAGGTATGCTAAAGTCTGGCCATCTCGCGTTAGGCTGAGTGCAGGCTGCGACTGCGCAGAAGGACTACTGAGCTGCCGTATCGGAAATCAAACGGCTAACAATGCGCTGCACGTGGATAAATTATTTACTGCTCTCACAATTTACCGGTGAGCGCGAGTGTTGGATAAAAAAAGATTCGTTTGATATTATAAAGGCAGGATAGCAAAGTTGGAAACCTTCACTGAACTGAAAGAACTATCGAAAAATCCGCATTATCAACTGCAGAGACAGAAAACTCTGTGCGACCTCACTGATGACATGATTGACATGCCTATCGTAGACCTTATCAACGGGTTTAACGAATTGCCATGTTGTTTTACCCTACAAAGCTGTTATGGCCATTTTGTCTACAACGATCAAACGGATACGCATAACGTTGAGCCCTTACCGCGAATAGGTGCAATTGCCAAAGTGGAATATAAGATTGCTTATATTGCCTTTTGCATCGAAAATAGTTTATTGGGAAGAGAGCTATTTGAGTCTTTAAAAAAAATTGCAGATCTCGATCCGGATAACATTCAATTTTGTTGTGCAGAATGGTTCTGGAAAAGACAAATCAATTCTTATGCGTTACAAGTGGAACCAGATAGATTTAAGCGCAAAGACACGGCAATAATTGACTTCAAGGAAGCACTGCATATTGAAAAGATACGAAATAAATTCTTTATTCAGCTATATAAATTGCTTGAAAATGCAAAAAAAAGTAAAATCAGCTGACAAGACAAATTCAGCCGTCGCAAAAAGCTGCGCTGCTGATTTTTGCGTTATGTATATAAAAAAGGAGGAATATTATATGTGGCGTCTATTAATTATTTGTTCCATTATAACTATAAGCTTTTCGGCATATGCTGAGTTAAATTTAAAACCTGTAAATCCTGATGAACCAGCTGAATACACGTATAACCAGAGGTTTTCTTCTGAACATGCGTTGGAACGTTTGGCTGCAATTGATTCTGCTTTGGATAGTTTCAGGAAGCTTACCGAGGCGTCAAAAAATAAAATGGCAAAAGATAAATTGGAGAAAATCGGCAATACCGGATGGGAGACCCAGAATTTGGGTTTGCCAAATTCTGCTCTCGCAATTAAAGGAACAATCTTAAAGCAAGAATACATGATAAAGAAACTCACCTACGATTTAGCGCAAAGGAGATTGAAATTAGGGGAAATTAGCAAGAAAGAATTGTCAGAGGCTCAAAGGGAATATAAAAAAGCAGAACAGAAATTTCAGACATTTTGGGATTCTTTTGGTATTGCAGATTAATCAACACACCCATAACTAGCGGCTCCACCGGATCGCCGATTGTTGCGCTCCAGCTGATTTTTTTGTTAGGACGGACAGCCTGGCGATCCAGATTAACGCCGCCGGAAACCAAGGATTGAGCCATTTCGGACATTGTGGAATGTTCCGATTTGTAAACTTACTTAAAAACACAAGGGAGGAATTTGTATGAACCGTTTTAACATGCTGTTTTTGTCAGTATTTGTCATTGTGTTTTCTGTTTCTGTTTATGCAAAGACCACAAAAGAGCACCCCCTTATCCGACCCTTTCCCGGCTCGGTTCTGGCCGAGAATATGTCACATTACAGTAAATTCAATGCCTACGAGTTTTACTATTTAAACAAGACAACAAAAAAAAGGGAGAAGAAAACCATCAAGGGCGAATATTGGAAACTCCTGTATGAAGTTCGGACACCCTCCGGAGACCGGGTCAAAACCATTTCAAAATTGGAATTTTTTGAAAACTACAAGGCGGCGGCCAAGGAAAAGGGCGGCCAGGAGGTTTACGAAGATGCGGGTCAACTGGTCATTACAATACCGAGGGACGACGGCGGGGTCACCTGGCTCAAAGTCTCCGGCAGCGCCGGACTGGGACAACAGGATCTGATTATTGTTGATGAAAAACCGTTCAAGATATCGCTGACCTTCGGCCCCGCCGAGATGAAAGCCGCTCTGGATGCCGAAGGACGGATCCAGCTGCATGGTATCCTCTTCGATCTGGACAAGGCTACGCTTCAGCCAGAGTCCACCAAGCAGCTACAGCACGTGGTAACTCTGCTTAAAGATAACCCCGGCCTTAAGCTCGAGGTCCAGGGCCATACCGACGACCAGGGATCTGATGATTACAACCTGAAACTCTCGCAGCGACGGGCAGAAACGGTGGTGGCCTACCTTGGCCTTTTCAATATCGATACCGGCAGGCTCGTGCCCAAAGGCTATGGTGAATCCAAACCCGTTATGCCCAACACCACTGAAGAAGGGCGGGCCAAAAACAGGCGAGTGGAATTGGTTAAACGTTAGCCGGGTTCAAGCGAAGGGAAATTAAAATATTCTACGCATTGTACAATCAACAAAAGGGATTTAGAAAAACACAAAGATAAGTGGCCTATTATCACAAGTAGGTTTTATAAAAATCAGTCCACCCGAGCGTTGCGCTCTGGATGACTTTTTCTTTCTAAGAACAGATCATGAAAAAAGCAATTGTAATTGGAGCCAGTTCCGGAATTGGGCGTGAGTTAGCCAAAATATTGGCCGGAAAAGGGTATAGAGTTGGCGTCATGGCGCGAAGAGTCGATTTATTGAATTCAATCCGCAATGAAATCAAGGGCGAACTCCTTGTTCAGAAAGTCGATGCGATGGACACAGAAACAGCAATGGGAATTCTGTCAAGCTTCATCAAGGAAATGAATGGAGTGGATCTTATCGTAATCAGTGCCGGCACTGGTGATGTTAACGACAATCTCAATTGGAGTATCGAGCATGATACGATCAGAACGAATGTTACCGGATTTTCTGCATTTGCCAATGTTGCCATTCAACACTTCATTGAAAAGAGGGCCGGACATCTCGTCGGTATCTCCTCAATAGCCTCACTACGCGGGGGAAGAGAGTCGCCGGCCTACAATGCATCAAAGGCATTTGAATCGAATTACATGGAAGCTTTGAGACAAAAGATTACATGGTTGCGGTTACCAATCATCGTTACCGATATAAAACCCGGTTTTGTAAAAACGGGTATGGCCAAGGGAGAAGGCATATTTTGGGCGGCACCGGCAGACAAAGCGGCCATGCAAATCTACAATGTGATAAAGCGCAAAAAGACGCATGCATATATCACGCATCGATGGAGATTCATTGCCTGGCTGTTAAAGGTCATTCCCGCCCGTATTTATGAAAGGCTATAAAATCTTATAACAATGCCATGCGCACGGACGAAAACTGTGCTTCGCCTCATTCGCGCCGCGATGGCCCCGTTAGGCAAAGGGAGTAAGATGAAAACATCCATCCATGAAATCAACAGAGGTTTGGCTCATATCAGGATGATGAGGAGGATCTTTCTGTTCATCCTTTTTTCCTTTTTCCCAATTTTGGTGTTGACAATGGCATATATAGAACGGTTCAAAACCTGGCTGCCCATCATTCTTCCAGCTTTCCTGTTCTTTTTTGGAATGATTATCCAGAATAGATTGCATAAACAGAAATGTCCTAAATGTAATGATTTCTTCTTTGTTCAAACGGTTTCCAGGGACAACTATACACCGGCCAGCAGCATTAGTTTCCCTCCGCAAAAAAAGTGTCAAAACTGCGGGCTTATTTTGTACAATTAAGAACCATATACTTGATCGTTGCACTCCGGTTGATCTTTACGTCGGGCCTATTTAGAAACTTTGTTTCAAGATCGGAACCGCTTCACCATGAAGGAGGCAATATGCAGGAAGAAGTACGACACATGAATCCAGCCGCCGAGTACTATACGCCCGAGGGGTGCTTCATCAACGAGCTTTCAAATATCGATGCAGATCCGGAAGCCTCTGTCGCGCAGGCAAGAGTCGAACCGGGAAAAACCACAAGGTGGCACCGCATCAAAGAAACAACGGAACGATACGTGATACTTTCCGGCGAAGGAAAGGTGGAAGTTGGCAATCTTCTCCCACAGCACGTCGGACCTGGAGATGTCGTGCTCATCCCACCCGACTGTCGCCAGCGAATCACAAATGTGGGCAGCACGGATCTTTTCTTTCTGGCCGTCTGTACCCCACGATTTCGCCCGGTGGCCTATGAAGACATCGACACCTCGCCAATACCGCACGAAGGCGAGAACTGATCCAAGGGCCAACCGGCCGTTTATTTCACCGTTAGCACTGTTGTCATATGAATAAATTTACACGAAATACCACTATAATCCTTGCCTGTTATGTTGTCATTGTCAGCATCGGACTTTACGCAATGAGCACCCTTTTTTCGGGAAAGTGCGTAAACAAAATATTCCATGAAGTGTTATCACCTGCGGGCAATTATAAAGCCGTCCTTTTCCAGACAAACTGCGGCGTTGCTTCAAGTATCAGCACTCAAGTCTCCATAATGCCAACCGGAGAAAAGTTGAAAAATGATGGTGGAAATGTTTACATCATAGACGGGCATCCAAAAGAAAGACACATTAAACTGATTTGGTTAGGCCCAAAAAACTTTTGATAAAGAATCCTTCGACGTTACAGCCTTTCAAAAGCGAAACAAAACACAAAGATATTGAAATAGTATATAAACAATAAAGGTTACCAAAGGCCGTCGAGCTTATCGCAAAGCTGGTTTGACTTTTCCAAAATGTCAATAAGCAGCAGGCAAGAATGCCTTGACACCATTGGTCTCGTTTTCTATACTTGAATCACAATGATGCATTGAAAGGTGGAATCAGGTGAAGAATTTAGTCATTTTATCCGGTGGTTTTGATCCCATTCACATGGGGCATGTATACATGCTTGAGGCCGCATCTTTAATCGGGGAGATTGTTATTTGCTTAAACAGTGATGACTGGCTGACCCGAAAGAAAGGGAAACCTTTCATGTCCTGGATAGAACGGGCCACCATCGTAGGCAATATGAAATATGTCGTGGACGTATTGCAAATGAATGATGATGACGATACGGCCTGTGACGGCATTAAAACCGCACACAGCAAGTACAGGAAACAATATGATTGGATCTATTTTGGCAATGGCGGCGATAGAAATCCAACTACAGTCCCGGGCAAAGAGCAGGAATTATGTGAAAAACTGGGAATTAGATTGCTTTGGGAATTAGGCGGCAAAGCGAAAGTCCAATCCACAAACTGGTTTTCGGATAAATAGATTCGTTGATTAAGTTTTCCATCTTCAGGCAGCACAGTGAGATTCTTTTCAAAAAGACTGAAAAGAAAATGCAGGACCTGGAAGCGATAAATCAGCAGCTGCGACAATTGGAGGAAGAACTGCAGGTCAGTGCAGCCTGCATTAAATCCATCACCCAAAATATTCCCGGCACCGCCGATCAGTGTTCTTGCTTTTTCCCCATGAACCATTTTTCTTCTACGCCCCTGACTGTTGACGCCTGAACATCAACAGCGAATCCGGCATTCAACATCAGCCCGGCAATTTCTTTTTCCCGACGGAAAAAGAAATTGTTGTTTGTGAGTTTTAAGCGGATCATTTCGATCCAGCGCTTCCAGGGAACTTTTTGATCCGACGGAACCGTTGCGCGAATCAGAAGCGTTCCACCCGCTTCCAGCTTTTCATGAATCCGCCTCAACACTAAAAGCAATTCCTCATCATTGATGTAATGCAGCATATCCAGCATGGTAACATAATCGCCGCTGCCGTCTACGGAAGGCAGGTCCGGCGCCGAACCCGCCTGCACAAACCCGCGCTGACCGATAGCGCGGTTGGCAATCAGCACTCTTCCTTCATCGGGTTCCAACCCGAACACCTTCGCGTCAGGATAAATCTCCAGAAGCCAGGCGGCCGGAATGCCGTATCCGCTGCCGATATCGATGATCCGACGGGGATTTTTCACATATCGATCCAATTCCCCGAACATCGGGTCCATCGTCATTTTGCAATGGGCAAAGACCCGCGGGTAACCGGGCATATGACGGTAGCGCAGGAGTGTTCGTCGAATATGCTCTTTCGATCCGATGACAAATTGGCCTGCAGGATTCGGAACCGGAGCAAATATTTTCTCCAACAGGAAAGGTAAAATGAGAAAGGATCCGATCAACGAATAACCAATGCCCAGAAAAGAAACGATCCCGATGCTCTTCAAAAGCGCGTGACTGGCAAACATGA
>JAQVLL010000098.1 GCA_028704195.1 Smithellaceae bacterium | reverse complement strand
CCGGCGACAGAGCCTGAAGCGTGCGGAATACCCCAGGGTGTCGTGACCATACCAACTGCTGCTTTTTCAAGCCCCCTTGTCAACTCGGGCTTCTACAAGCCCCTTCCGTTAGGGAGGGGTAGTTGACTCTCCTACGTAAGTTCCAATTTTTTTACCGCAAACAACACTTCGGATATTGCCCTTTTTCTGCAGATTGAACACAATGATGGGCAACAAATTATCACGACAAAGGGTAATCGCAGTTGAATCCATTACTTTAAGGTTTTTAGTCAACACATCAATATAACTTATTTTTTTAAACATTACAGCGGATTTGTTTTTAACCGGATCCGCATTGTACACCCCATCTACCTTTGTGGCTTTCATAATGACATCAGCCTGAATTTCCATTGCTCTCAATGATGCGGCCGTATCCGTGGAAAAGTAGGGATTCCCCGTTCCGCCGGCAAAAATGACAATTCTACCCTTTTCCAAATGACGGACCGCTTTGCGCTGAATAAACGGTTCCGCGATCTCCCTCATCTCAATGGACGACTGAACCCGTGTCGGAAGGCCGCGCATCTCCAGCGCACTCTGAAGAGCTAGACTGTTGATCACCGTTGCCAGCATACCCATATAGTCGGCAGTTGTTCTGTCCATCCCCTTCGCGCTGGCTTCAATGCCACGAAAGATATTACCGCCGCCGATGACAATTCCGATCTGAATTTTCAGATCGGAAAGGGACTTTATTTCATCTGCAATGTAATTCGCAATATCCGGATCTACACCGGTGGATTGCTTTCCCAGAAGAGCTTCACCGCTCAGCTTCAGGAGAATTCTTTTGAATGCGGCCTTTTTCTTTTCGCTCATTACTGCTTGATTTCCTCACCGAGCTGGAAACGGGCAAAACGCCTGATCACGATATTTTCACCGGTTTTGGCGATCATATTGTTGATCAGGGTTCCGACACTGATATCCTGGTTTTTAACAAACTTTTGCTCGACCAGGCATACATCTTCATAATATTTTTTCAATTTTCCTTCGATGATTTTATCCCAGATTTTTTCAGGCTTCTTCTCTTCACGTAATTGACTTCGGTAGATTTCTTTTTCTCTCTCGAGGGCATCACCGGGAATTTCTTCAGGACGCACGCACTGCGGATTGGATGCGGCAATATGCATGGCAATATCTCTGGCCATCGTCTGGAAGTCATCCGTTTTAGCCACAAAATCCGTTTCGCAATTGATTTCCACCATGACACCGATCCGACCACCCATGTGTATATAGGAAGCAACGGTTCCATCTTTGGCCGCCTTGGATGATCGCTTGGTTGCCGCGGAAAGCCCCTTTTTTCTCAAAAAATCAATAGCCTTTTCAAAATCACCGTCCACCGCCGCCAGCGCTTCCTTGCAATCCATCATGCCGGCACCGGTTTTCGTTCTCAATTCTTTAACCATTGTTGAAGTGATTACCAATTTCATATCCTCCTAAAATTCTATTCCTGCATATTCTTTTTCGCAAGTGCTGCGAACCTACTGCTGATCCGTCGCTTCAGAAGAAGCGCCTTCCATCTCGACACTTTCGGGAATGTCCGATTCGGCATCTTTCTTTTCCACCTCACCCTCCGGAACTTCCTTGTTGGATTCGGCGGCCAGTTTCTCTTCAAATTTTTTCTTGCCTTCTAGAACCGCATCTGCAAATTTTGAGGAAAAAAGTTTGATGGCCCGAATCGCGTCATCGTTTCCCGGAATAATATAATCGATATCCGTCGGATCGCAATTGGTGTCGACAATAGCCACCAGTGGAACTTTCAGCTTTTTGGCTTCCTTGACCGTGATATGCTCCCGGTTCGGATCGACAATAAAAACGGCTGCAGGAAGGGATTTCATGTTTTTAATGCCGCCCAGAACATTTTCCAGTTTGTCCATTTCCTTCTGCAGTTTGGTGATTTCTTTTTTCGGGAAAGCCTTGATGGAATCGTCACTGAACATTTTACTCAGGCTGTTTAAACGGTCGACGCTCTTTTTAACGGTGACAAAATTGGTCAACATGCCGCCCAGCCAGCGCTGATTGACAAAAGGCATTCCACAGCGCGACGCCTCTTCCCTGATAGCCTCCTGGGATTGTTTTTTGGTTCCGACAAAAAGAATTTCTTTGCCCTGACTGACCGTATCCACCACAAAGTTGTAGGCCGTCTGGAAGAGACCAACGGTTTGCTGAAGGTCGATAATGTAGATGTTGTTGCGCGCCCCGAAGATGAAGGGCTTCATCTTCGGATTCCATTTGTTGGTTTGATGTCCGAAATGGACACCTGCTTCGAGTAACAGTTTCATTGAAATTACTGACATGGGTTTTCTCCTTTTTGTTTTTTTCCGCCACCCCCATCAACTTGACCGGCACACTTAATTTCTAAGCAACATACCGACAATCCGGAGATGTGTGAAATGTTTGCGGCACTTACCACAAATAAATTGTTTATTCAAGTCATAATAACCGTTTGGGCAATAAAATTAGTGTATTTTATTGCTTTAGGGTTTCAGGTTGAATAATCGGCATTGATCTTAACATAATCATAAGAGAGATCGGATGTATAGACCGCGTAGGACTTGTCGCCGCCACCCAGACTGATGCGGACCTCTATGTTGCCGCCTTTAAAAACATCCTTCAACTTTGAAAGCGTAACAACTGCCGGAGTATCCTGTGAAAATACGTTGACATTGGCTATGGATAAACCAATTTTTTCTCTTTCCAGAGGGATTCCCGAAGCGCCGATGGCGGCAATGATTCTGCCCCAGTTGGGATCTTCGCCAAAAAAAGCGGTCTTGACAAGATTGGAATTGGCTACAGAATAGGCGACCCTTCTTGCATCGGATTTTGATTTTGCCCCTTCAACCACAACCGTGATCAATTTTGTTGCACCCTCCCCGTCTTTCACCACGGCCTGGGAAAGTTCTGCCAAAACATCCGTCAGCATCTCCCGAAACCGTTGCAGGCGCGCCTGGGCCCTCTCCAGCGGATTGTTTGCGGCCAGGCCATTGGCCAGAATGATAGCCGTATCGTTGGTGCTCATGCAACCGTCAACGCTGATGGAGTTGAAGGTCGAGTCAATGACCTGATGAAATACGGTATTGAGTGCCTTGGTGTCAATCAAGGCGTCGGTCATAACATACGTGAGCAGCGTTGCCATATTGGGTTCAATCATTCCGGCGCCTTTGGCAATTCCGCAGATGGTAATATCCCTGGCGCCGACAATACCTTTGCGAATGGATATTTTGGGATATTTATCTGTCGTCATCATGGCCGATTCGGCATCCTCGATGCCAAACTCATTCAGTCCCTTGACCAGTTTGCCGATGCCGGATTCAATTTTTTTCAGAGGAAGCCTTTTCCCGATCACTCCCGTCGAGCACACCAGAAGGTGTTCTTCGGGAATTTTTAACTGTTTGGCTGCCGCCGCAGAAACAGCCAGCGCGTCTTCCATCCCTTCTTTGCCGGTAGCCGCGTTGGCACAACCGCTGTTGGTGATAATTGCCCGCGCTATCCCTCTTTTGATTCTTTCCGCATCAATCAAAACCGGCGCGGCCCTGAACGTATTTTTTGTGAGCATCGCGGCTACTTTTGCCGGAACAGTGGAAAAAATCAGCCCCAGGTCCTTCTGGTTACCGCCTTTAATGCCCGCAGAAACTCCGTTGGCTAAAAAACCGGGCACGCTTACTTTATTGCTGGTCGATTTTGCCATTGCAACAGCTCCTTGTGAAATCTTAAGCCCCGCAGCATTTTTTATACTTCTTGCCGCTACCGCAGGGACAGGGATCGTTTCGTCCAACCTTCTCCGTTTCACGTTTGATGGTTTGGTTTGCCGGCGTATCTTCACCACGGCTCAATACATAATCCTGTTTCTGTTTCTGCCTGATTTCTTCAACTTCCTCTTCCCTTTGAATTCTGACCAGGCAAAGTTTTTCCAGGGTGTCCATCTTAATACTGCTGATCATTTCCATGAACATGGCATAACCTTCACGCTGGTATTCCCTGATCGGATCTTTCTGTCCGTAGCCGCGCAGACCAATGCCCTCCCTCATGTGATCCATGGCAAGCAAATGCTCTTTCCAATGGGTGTCGATTGCCTGCAGCATGATGACTTTCATGAGGTAATTCATCAGCTCGGGGCCGAATTCTTTTTCTTTGTCGCGCAAATATTTTTGCACACTCTCCATGATGAAACTGCGGATAGCATCGACCGACGTCATCCCCGGCGCCGTGCTGATCTCCAGCCGCAAATTGAATTGTTTGAATATTGCATCTTCGAGGGATTTCAGGTTCCATTCCTGAGGATGGCTTTTTTCTCCCGTAAATTCAGTTAAAAGATCGCCGGTAATTTCTTCAACCATTTCTTCAATATCTGACCATAAATCCTCACCACGCAAGACTTTTTTACGTTGCTCATAAACGACTTTTCTCTGATTGTTCATGACGTCGTCGTAATCGAGCAGATGCTTTCGAATATCGAAGTTCTGGCCTTCGACTCTCTTTTGAGCATTTTCAATTGCCCGGGAAATGTATTTATGCTCAATGGGCTGGCCTTCTTCAATGCCGACGGTTTCCATCACGGAAGATATTCTGTCCGCCCCGAAAACCCTGAGCAGGTCATCCTCCAGCGAAAGGTAAAAACGCGATGACCCCATATCTCCCTGACGGCCGGATCGTCCCCTCAACTGATTGTCAATGCGACGGCTTTCATGCCTCTCCGTTCCCAGGATGTGCAGTCCCCCCAGTTGGGCGACATTTTCACCGAGTTTAATATCCGTCCCGCGGCCGGCCATATTCGTGGAAATAGTGACCTGCCCGGGCTGGCCTGCCTGAGCGACAATTTCCGCTTCTCTCTCATGATTTTTCGCATTGAGAACGTGATGCTTCACCCCCGCCCGGGACAGGTATTTGCTCAAAAGCTCGGACTTCTCTATGGAGATGGTGCCGATCAGAACGGGCCGCTTGGCCTTGTTCAGCGTTTTCACTTCTTCAATGACAGCCTGAATTTTTTCCTCCTCCGTTTTGTAGATCAAATCGTTATGATCTTCGCGGATCATCGGCATATTGGTCGGGATAACTAAAACCTCAAGGTTGTAGATCTTCTTGAATTCCTCGGCTTCCGTATCGGCGGTACCCGTCATTCCCGCCAGTTTTTTGTACATTCTGAAATAATTCTGAAAGGTAATGGCAGCCAGGGTCTGGTTTTCCCTTTCAATCTTGACTTTTTCCTTGGCCTCCAGCGCCTGATGCAGACCGTCGCTGTATCTCCTGCCGGGCATGACCCGTCCGGTGAATTCATCGACAATAATCACCTGCCCGTCCTTGACCAGATAGTCAACATCGCGCTTAAACAGCGTGTGGGCCTTGAGAGCCTGATTCACGTGATGAACAATTTCAATATTTCGCGGCTCATAAAGGTTCTGGACATTTAAATATTTTTCAACACTGGACACACCTTCTTCCGTCAGGACAACCGTCTTGCTTTTTTCTTCAATCGTATAATCTTTTTCTTTCTTTAAGCGCGGGATGATCTGGTTGATTTTATAATATTTGTCCGTCGATTCTTCCGAAGCACCGGAAATGATCAGAGGTGTTCGGGCTTCATCAATCAGAATGCTGTCAACTTCGTCGACAATAGCGAAGTTGAACTCCCGCTGAACGTAATCATCGAGACTGAATTTCATGTTGTCGCGAAGGTAATCAAATCCGAATTCGTTATTCGTGCCGTAGGTGATGTCCGCTGCATAAGCAACACGACGTTCGTCATCATCCATGCCATGCACAACGACTCCGACCGTTAATCCCAGAAAATGATAAATCGGACTCATCCACTCCGCGTCTCGGCGGGCCAGATAGTCATTGACGGTAACCACATGGCAGCCCTTGCCCTCCAGCGCGTTTAAATACAGCGGCATCGTCGCGGCAAGCGTTTTACCCTCACCGGTCTTCATTTCCGCTATTTTCCCCTCATGAAGGGTGATGCCACCGATCACCTGCACATCAAAGGGGCGCATCATCAACGTTCGGCGAGAGGCTTCCCTGGCTACCGCAAACGCCTGTGTCAAAATATCATCCAGCGTTAAACCGCTTTGAAGTTTTTCTCTAAAATAGGCCGTTTTTGCCTGAAGTTCAGCGTCGCTGAGCTGAATCAGTTCTTTTTCAAAATGGTTCACCTCGTCTAACAGCACGGACAGTCTCTTGAGTTCCCTGTCGTTCTTTGTTCCTACTATTTTTTTAAGGATTGCACCCAGCATTTATCACCTTTAAAAAAAACCGGTACTTTTACCGGTGTATTTTAACACA
This sequence comes from Smithellaceae bacterium, assembly GCA_028704195.1. GTDB lineage: Bacteria > Desulfobacterota > Syntrophia > Syntrophales > Smithellaceae > UBA8904. The sequence goes on along the minus strand of JAQVLL010000098.1, from coordinate 860 downwards.
TTTGATCCCTTAATAAAAACCCCTATTTATCGGAAAAAAATTCCCCAAACAGATAAAAACTCCCTTGGAACCGCCCAGGATTGACGATTTTGAATATTAATGCAGATTCGTTGATTATTTCAAGTATTTTCTTGGATTGACCGGGACATTGTTTACATAAACGGCATAATGGAGATGCGGCCCTGTGCTGCGTCCGGTACTGCCGACATATCCGATCAGCTCGCCTCGTTTTACGCGGATTCCCTGCTTTACAGCAGATTTCGTTAAGTGTGAATAACTTGTGGAAAGACCATAGCCGTGTTCGATTCTGATCATGTTACCGTCATCGGAACCGCGGCCGACTTCAACAACAATTCCGTCTGCCGGCGCCAAGATCTCTTTCCCCATCCCTGTCGCAATGTCGATGCCTTTATGAAATTCTGTGCCCTTCCCAAAAGGATTCCGCCGGTGCCCGAACTCGGATGTCACCCATCCCCTGACCGGCCAGATAGACGGTTTGGCGGCAAGAATGGACTTCTGCTCCCGAAGAAAAATCAAGAGTTCGTTGAAACTTTGCTCCCTTTCATTGGCTTCCTCACTCAACTGGGCCATGCTTTTATGTATGCCGGAAACAAGCGTTTCCTGATCCTTGTCGATCAGCTCTCTTAAGCGAATTGGACTGCTGTTTGAACCTCCGATGCCCAGAGGAATTTTTTTGTCCTGTCCGATGTCCTCGGAGGCCATGAGCCTTAATCTTCTGTCAAACTGCTTAAACTCTTCCATCCGGTCGGCAAATTCGTCAACTTTCACTGCCAGACCGATGATCTCTTTGGATTGCTGGATGGTTTGCTGCCTGAGGCGGGCAAGCTCCGCACGGTCTC
>JAQVLL010000097.1 GCA_028704195.1 Smithellaceae bacterium | reverse complement strand
CACATTATCACGTGCTCTGTCTTTCTAACATATCGACTGTTACTAAACATATTTTTAATATACAAGGTTCAAGGACTAAAATGATAAAGCCCGGCGGTTTAACCCGCCGGGCTTTTCTTTTAACCTTGTTTCTTCGATCGCTGAGCCTGTCGAAGCGTCCTTTATCCTTGCCCCTTGAACCTTTTTTCCTAGTCCTGATGTTTTCCCGGTTCAGGCTTTACCAGTCCCTTGATGATGGAGGTACCGTACTCCCTGCCGGTATTGAAGGCATGGATGTTATTTTCTTTTGTTGCCGCGGGGACGGAATCGAGTACCGCCTTCCTGAGCGCTTCGGCATGAACGAGATGATCTACCGCCGAAAGGAATCCCAGCACGACAATGTTTGCCATCATCTTGGTGCCGAGTTGTTCCGCGAAGCGCGTGGCCGGGATGTGAAAGGTTTTATAGTGCATGTCGGCTTTTCGGGTGTGAACCAGGTCTGTATCCCAGATCAATGTGCCTTCGGGACGCAGGGATTTGACATTTTTCATGTAGGCTTCCTGGCTCATGCAAATCAGGATTTCCGGTTCTTCCACGCAGGGGAAAAGAATTTCCTCGCCGCTGATGATCACCTGGCTGGAGCAGGCTCCGCCCCTCGATTCCGGCCCGTAGTTCTGCGTCATGGTGGCATGCTTGTGATCATAGAGCGTTGCCGCTTTCCCCAGGATGTCGCCTGCCATGACAATGCCCTGGCCGCCGAAGCCTGTAATTAAGATGTGTCTTTCCCGTTTGTCTGTCATGATCATTACCGTACTTTCTGAGAATCAGCATGCATAGAGCGCCACTGAGGGATCTGTGGGCTATTGTATTTTTCATAATGGTCCAGGAAAGTCGGGCGCTCTATGTCAACAAACTTTCCCACAACAATTTCCTTGTCAATGTCCATCGACGCGTCTTTGGGGTCAATGTCGCCCCGGATGACCGAACGGCCCTGATAGAATTTGAGCATTTCCAGCGCACTGCCCATGCGGTTGCGCCGCCCGAATGAGGACGGGCAGGGTGTGATGACTTCAACAAAGCTGAAGCCCCGTTTTTCCAGTGCTTCGCTGATGGAGCTGCGGAGAGATCTTACCTGCATGGCTGTCCATCTTGCCACATACGTGGCGCCGCAGGCGGATGCCAGATAACTGAAATTGAAAGGCTCTTCCGGTGCGCCATTGACGGAAGTCGTTGTTTTGGCGCCAAGCGGTGTGCTGGGGGCTTGCTGGCCGCCTGTCATGCCATAATTAAGATTATTGACGCAGATCACGGTCATATCCATGTTCCGGCGGGCCGCATGGATAAAATGATTGCCGCCGATGGCGAAGAGATCGCCGTCTCCGGAAACAACAACAATTTTTGTCTGCGGCCGGGCCAGCTTCAGGCCGGTGGCAAACGGAATGGCCCGTCCATGCGTGGTATGAAAAGAATCCAGCCGGATATAACCCGCCATGCGACCGGTGCAGCCGATGCCGGATACCATGGCAATGGAATTAGGATCACAGCCGGTGTTCTTGATTGCTGATATCACGGCGCTGAAAACAGTACCGATGCCGCAACCCGGACACCAGATATGCGGGATTCTTTCTGTTCTCAGTAGAGAATCCATCGGATGAGGTGGAACATTTTTAAGGGCTTTTGATGTCGTCATATTTTACCTTTTGCCGCCTTCGAGATGGCATTAAGAATCAAATTGGGGTGGATGATTGCCCCGCCGAAATTGGAAACCAGGCTCACCGGACAGGCGCCGCAGGCGCAGCGTTCAAGTTCCAGAACCATTTGACCGCCGTTGATCTCCACCATCATCATGGCTTTTGCCCTGCCCGCGACGCTGCGGATTAGTTCTTCGGGAAACGGCCAGATGGTTTCCAGTGTGATCAGTCCCGCCTTGATGCCTTCATTCCTCGCGTTGCGTACAGCCTGCATGGCTGAGCGGGCGCTGATACCGTAGGACACCACAAAAATCTCGGCGTCGTCCAGATACCAATTTTTTGTACTGATGATTTTTTCGCGATTGTTGCGGATTTTATTGACCAGCCGGGAAATCATTTGTTCCTGGGCTGCCGCGTTCATTGCCGGATAGCCGCGGTCATCATGGGTAAGGCCTGTCACATGAATCCGGTAACCGTCGCCGCAGTTGGCCATCGGCGCGATTCCGTCGGCATCGGCTTCATAGGGGAGATAATCTTCACGGGAAACGGAAGGCTTCCGCCGGTTGATGATTTTAATTTCATCTTCACGGGGAATAATTACCCGTTCATTCATGTGCCCGATGACTTCATCAGCAAGGATCAATACGGGAATACGGTAGTATTCGCTGAGGTTAAATGCGCGGATGGTCATATCGAACATTTGTTGAGGGCTTGCCGGACAAAGAGCGATTATTTCATAGTGGCCGTGTGATCCCCATCGTGCCTGCATCACATCTCCCTGACCCACTGAGGTGGGCAGCCCGGTGCTGGGACCGGCCCGCTGGACATTGCAGACCACGCAGGGGGTTTCCGTGCAGATTCCCAGTCCGATGTTTTCCATCATGAGAGAGAAGCCCGGCCCCGAAGTGCTGGTCATGGATTTAACCCCGCCCCAGCTGGCGCCGAGGATTGCTGCCATGGAAGCGATTTCATCTTCCATCTGAATGAAAATTCCCCCCAGTTGGGGCAGGCGCCGCGACATGGATTCGGCAATTTCCGTTGCCGGCGTAATCGGGTATCCAGCAAAAAAACGGCATCCGGCCGCCAGAGCTCCCTCGCAGCAGGCCTCATCGCCGTTCATGAAGTGTGTTCCCGTCAGTACTTCTTTTGCAACCAAAACCAATCTCCTTTAAACTTCATTCATTGAAGTCGTCGTATTCAATCGTATAAATGGCAAACTCGGGGCAGAGAATTTCACAGAAATGACAATTCACGCATCTTGAGGCGTCATTGACTTCGGGGGGGTGATAGCCTTTTTTGTTAAAAACGGAAGAAACCCGCAAAACCTGGCGGGGGCAGTTTGCAATGCAAAAGCCGCAGCCCTTACAGCGGTCTTCAATCACAATGACCTGTCCCTGCCTTTTTTTCAGGGATCCATTTTCATCCTGGGGATTGATTTGGTACTTCTTTGTTTTCTGCATGGATTTAACACAATTCCCCTGTATAATTGAATTACACAAGGCGACTTGCCGGATGGATTGATTTGCTTGAATATCGGGGATTTGTACAGGAAACGCTTCCCTGAAGTGCCAAATTCCATCAAATGCGCGCAAAGTTGCCTTGTGAAATTATAAAAATAAGCAGGCGCTGTCAAGTAAAAACAATCCTGTTTAACATATTCATTTCTCAATGATTTTGAAGACCCATGCTGCACTGGGGCAAATACGGGTTTTCTGATAAAGGCTTGCTTTTCCTTTGGGTGCATACTAGATAACAGGAATTAAGGCGTAAAGGCAGGGGTGAAATCAAACGAAATAAATGGAAAATACTCATATTCATCCGATTATAAAAATTCTAAAAAAAGAACTCGATGTGGGAGAAATGCCTATTGTGTCGCACCTGGCGGAGAGTGAACGAGATTCATTTGTTATTTTGATGTCCACGCTGCTCAGTCTGAGAACAAAAGATGAAGTGACAGCCCTCGCGACGGAAAGGCTTCTTGCGCTGGCATCTACCCCCGAAGAAATGCTGAAGGTTCCCAGGGACAAAATCGCCAGGGCCATCTATCCTGTCGGTTTTTACAGAAACAAGGCCGAAACCATCCATCATGTCTGTCGCGAGCTGATTGGCCGGTTTGATTCGAAGGTGCCGGACAACCTGGATGAATTGCTGAGCATAAAGGGTGTCGGCCGCAAGACAGCCAACCTGGTCATTACGATGGCTTACGGTAAAGAAGGCATCTGCGTGGACACGCATGTTCACCGCATCTCCAACCGCCTGGGTTACGTTAAAACGAAAACGCCGGATGAAACGGAAATGGCCCTGCGCGATAAACTTCCCCGCAGGTACTGGATCCTTTACAATACCCTGCTGGTTTTCTTTGGCCGTAAAACATGCAAGCCTGTTTCGCCTGTCTGCAGCACCTGCCCGATTAGCAAGTACTGTGATCGTACAGGTGTGACGGTAAGCCGATAATCCTTAAGACATGAAGAAAAAGAAAATAGTTGACGATTATTCATCATTTGGCTATGATGCCGCGGTTTTTTGGATGACCGGCAGGAAAGCAGTTGAATTGATTCATGAAGATGTATTGGGCATCTTTCATGAATTTACGGCCGACATGGCGGTAAAAGAAGCGTTGAATAAAATGACCGCTAATGGTATGTAAACAAAAGATCATAATGAATTTTTGAAATTACATAGTTTAAAGGATGTAAAAGATGACGGTATTTTTAACCATATTGCACATTGTTGTTTGTATCACCCTGATTTTAATCGTCTTGCTTCAGTCAGGCAAAGGCGCGAACATGGGTGCTGCTTTCGGAGGTTCAAGTCAGACCGTTTTCGGTTCAGGCGGCGCGGGCACTTTCCTGGGAAAGATGACAGCGGCGGTGGCGATCATTTTCATGCTCACCTCCTTTACACTGACCTACACGGCATCAAGAAAACCGTCGGGTGTGATGGATAACGTGTCAGCGCCGGTTTCAAGACAGGCGGCTCCGGTTGCGCCTAAACCCGCAACATTGCCCTCAGCACCCGCAGCACCGGCACCTTCTCCCGGGGCGGCACAGGCACCTGCCGCTGTACCGGCACCTGCAGCGAAATAAGATTTGTTCTTTTCTATCTCCGTAATTTGCAAGTCGATTTGACGATCAGCGGGAATGCGGGGAATGGATCGGGTTTCAATCTGCTGCCGAAGTGGTGGAATTGGTAGACACGCTATCTTGAGGGGGTAGTGGATCACGTCCGTGTGGGTTCAAGTCCCGCCTTCGGCACCATTAAGAAAAAAGGGGGTTAACCAGATTACAGGTCAGCCCCCTTTTCATTTCGCGTTCATTTGATCATAAAGTTTAAAAATTCAAAGGGCGTTTCCGTCAAGGATCCGTTCTAGATCGCTGCCGTAGCGCCGGTATTTTTCAGGGGACAGGATTTCCCGGAGATGGTCCCTGTTTCTCACCATTTCTGCGAGTTTGTCATCCGGCAAAAACATAAATACTGCGCAGTTGGCTGCTCTGGCCTGCTCAAAACGCCAGGCATACAGTTTTTTGATCATTTCTTTCTGATTGCGTGCAAGAGAGTAATACCCTTTTATTTTCGAGTACCCACGGCGGTCAAATATTCTTTCCTGCCAGCTGGCAGAGGCAATTTTCGCAAAAGCCTCTTCTGCTGCTTTTTCCAGACCTTTCTCGCGCAGGCTGATTCGCTGCTTATCGTAAAGCGCGGGCAAGAGGGTCACGTCCTGGACTGCGTACACGAGCTGCTCATCGGTCAATGGACGATGATCCCATCGCGAACGCTGCATTTTTTTGCTTTTTTTGAGTTCCACACCAAGGAATTCTTTGATTATTTTTTCTAAAGAGAGCTGACTAAAGCCCAGCAGCATGGCTGCCCGGTGCGAGTCAAAAATATTTTTAAATTCAAATCCATAGTCTCTTTTAAGCAGACGGATGTCGTTGTCTGCGGCATGAAGAATTTTTACAACGGATTTACTTTTAAAGGGTCTGGCTAAAAATGATAAATCCAGTTCGGCCATCACATCAATAAGATAGGTGGTGGGCGTTGCGAATATTTGGATCAAACAGAGTTTTTCCCTGAAATATCTGAAGGAATCGTATTCTGTATCAATGCCTAATATTGAAGCCTGACGCAAATGTTCGGCGGCGCGTTTTGCGGCTTCGGGTGTATTAACCAGCAGCCAGTTCGTATTCATGGGAAGGTACTTAACCGAAACATCAATTTTATGCCATAAAAATGATGAGGCACGCTTAGAAAAACCATGTTCATCAGTTGTCTATTTATTTAGTTTTATTGTACTATTATGCTTTACAAAATAAAAAGATATGTTAACATTTTACAAAACGATCGAACACAGGAGAGGATTCCGTCGGCGTTTATGAGAAAAATATTATTTTTTCTTGTTCTGGCGATATTTTCCGGAGGTTGCGACATGCAAAACAGATTTCTTTATTTTCCCAATGATGATCGGCCATCCGCCCAAATGCTGGCTTCTGAAAATATGGAGCTGTGGCAGTCGGAGGGCTCGGATTACCGGGGGCTGGTTTCCGCCGGCAATAAACCGGCTCCCGGAGGCACGATTGTTCTTTTTCACGGCAATGGCGGTACGGCTTTTGACAGGGGATTCTATCTGGAGCCTCTGTCGGAACTGGGGTTCCGGGTAGTTTTGGCTGAATATCCGCAATACGGGGACCGGCCGGGCAGGGTGGGAGAAAAGTCATTTGTTGACGACGGCCTGGAAACGGTTCGCATCGCCCATGAGCAATACGGGGATCCCCTTTATTTGCTGGGCGAATCGCTTGGTTGCGGGGTTGCGGCCGCCGTTGTCAGGCATACAAAGGTTCCCATTGCCGGCATAATCCTCATCACTCCCTGGGACACGCTGGCGGCTGTTGCTAAATCCCTGTTTCCTTTTCTGCCGGTGAAACTGGTTTTAACGGATAAGTACGACAGCATTTCCAATCTTCAATCGTTTCAGAAAAATATATCCGTGGTCGGCGCCGAGCGTGACGAAATCCTCCCGATCAAACACGCTCATCATTTGTACGAGAATCTGCCCCAAGGGAAAAAGCGAATGTGGGTTATTAAGGGAGCGGGCCATAATGACTGGCCGTTTTACGCAGGGGTAGACTTGTGGCGGGAGATGACCGATTTTGTCAGAGTCGATAAAAAAGGTTCATGAAGCAGGCAGCCGGAGATTAAAGGGTAGCGCATGTCCTCGACCAGATATGACGTGAATAGATTCTTTTTAAAAGACACGATCCGTCAGCGGATTGACTTTTCTGAGACCGCCCAGAGCAGGGGGCTTCCCGTGCCGTCGCCGCAAAAAAACTGTCCGCCGGGGACAGTCCGCATTGATTTGCCCGACGGTGCCGGGGCGCTGGCGCGCCTGGCGAAAATGCCGGTGAGCGAAGCAGTTGCTTTACGCGAGAGCGTTCGTCAGTATGCGGCCGTTCCTCTGACTCTTGAGGAGGTTTCCGCGCTGTTGTGGGCTACCCAGGGCATCCGGAGAATCCTGTCGG
>JAQVLL010000096.1 GCA_028704195.1 Smithellaceae bacterium | reverse complement strand
GTGATTCAACGGGTGCACCGACTACCACCTGGATGCCCTGCTGAGTGAAAAGTTCCTGGGCGCGCTGTCCCATGCCGCCCGCGATGATCATCTTCGCGCCGCGTTCGGCAAGCCATGGCGGCAAAAGCCCGGGCTGGTGAGGAGGTGCAGGGAGGTCTTCTCGCCCCAGAATTTGTTTGGTCTGATCATCCACTTCAATGAGCGCAAAGCTTGCGCAATGTCCAAAATGCAAGGTTAACTTGCCTTCGGCTAATGGTACGGCAATTTTCATAATGATCTCCTTATGCGTTTACTTTTTTTGTTTTATCCGGTTCGGTGATCTGATCGATAATGTCCTGCATGATGATTCCGGTCGGCGTTTTGGACGAATGATAAATGAATACTTTACCGGAGTCGCCCGATTGCGCGATGCCCGGGTCCATGGGGATTGCTCCCAGGAAAGGCACGTCCATGTCGGCCGCAATTTTCCGTCCTCCGCCTTCCGGCAGGATTTGCGTGAGCTCGCCGCATTTGGGACAGACAAAGCCGCTCATGTTTTCCACCACGCCCAGCACCTGCACATTGAGCCTGCGGCAGAAGCTGATGGATTTCCGAACATCGATGGCCGCTACACGTTGCGGAGTCGTAACAATGATAGCACCGTCAAGGGGCTGGATCAACTGGCATAGTGACAGGGGCTCATCGCCCGTGCCCGGGGGTGCGTCAATGATCAGATAATCCAGATCTCCCCAGTTGACGTCCGTCAGAAACTGTTTGATGACCCCCATTTTCATCGGACCGCGCCAGATAATCGCATCATCGGGGTTTTGCAGCAAAAAGCCGATAGACATCACTTTCAAACCGCCAAATTCCACCGGGAAGAGCTCGCCGGGATTGCCTTTAAGAGACTGCCCTTCCAGCCCCAGCATGGTGGGAACGCTCGGTCCGTGAATATCGACATCCAAAAGCCCCACGCGCAGGCCGTTTAAGGCAAGCGCCGTTGCCAGATTCACTGCCACCGTACTTTTGCCGACGCCTCCCTTGCCTGAGAGCACCACAATTTTATGTTGAATGCGGCACAGCCTCGCCTGAAGGCGCCGGCGGTCGGCGTAGTCCTGATCGCTTTCGCCCTGCTGTTTCGCTTTGGCGGAGCAGCTGGAGTCCCCGCACGAATCGCATGTTTTCTTGTTTTCCACTTTACTATCCTCCTGTTGCGTATTTTTTTCTAAGTATTTAGACAATTCCAGATTTGTTTAATATCCTGCGCGATAGTGGCGTCGGTTTCCGCCACCGCTTTTTTCCGGATCTGCGCTTTTGTTACGGCCCGGTCGTATCGGATGCGTCCGACAATGTTCACGCCCGATTCGCGGGCTTTATTTCCAATTCGTTCGGTCATTTCCGGATGGATGCCTCACTTGTTGACACAAACGGAATCGGGAATTTGGAAATGACGGGCCAGTTCCAGCACCCCCTCGCGATCATGTTCTCCGGACAAGGTCGGTTCCGTCACGACCAGGAGCTGCGTTGCTCTGGTGAGAGAGGCGATCACCGGATAACCGATGTCCGGCGGTCCCTCCACTAAAATGATATCATGATTTTCCTTTTCGGCCAGATGTTCGGCCTCACGCCGCACGGTGGAAAACAGTTTGCCGGAATTTTCGGCCAACACGGCGAAAGATGCCGTGACGCTGGTTTTACCCGTTCCGCCTTTTCCGCTGATAATGACACGTTCTTTCATTCTATTTGTTTTCCTTTTGAGGTTGACTGCCCGTATCTGCAACTTTTTTCATTCTTTCCGGGGGGCCAGAATTTTCTTCAGGATAATAATTGCCCCAGATCGGGTCATTGCCATACTGCCGCCACCACCATCGGTTGTAATCTTCCCATGGATCAAGAATCCCGAATTCTTCTTTCATCAAAAAAGCATAAGCTTCATTGAGGGCCTGCATCTTAACATGCGCCGTTTCGTTTTTATTGACATCGGGATGCCATAGCTTGGCCAGGTCGCGAAAACTTTTCTTGGCATCCTCGGCTGTTGCCTGCCGTGATATTCCCAACAACTCTCTTGCTCTGTCCACTTCATGATTTCGATTCATGATTCAAATTCTTTTAAATGATGTTTGTGTTTTCCTGCCAACAACAACATAAAGCGCCGCTTCACCTGGCTTGTTACTTTTAAAAACGTTTGTACCTCTTACCCCTAGAATATATTCTGTCTGGGTAGAAAAAAATTCTTCCATGCTGCTTTCAATGATATTTAAATCCCTGTGCCGGATCAGGTTTACGTATGAATCCGGTTCAGAAATCCTGTCTTTGAAAAAATTCGATGCGGGATTGAGCAGCATGACGATAATTCTGCCGTCGGGTCTCAATACGAAAGACGTCTGTTGCAACGCTTTTTGGTAGTCTTCTATGAATTGAAGTGAAGCCACATATATAACCGCATCAAAAGAAGATTCCGTAAAGGGCATATCTTCCGCACGTCCCACAAAGGCTCTAACACCATCAGGCGCGCATTTGAGGGCTTCGGCGGAAACATCCAGGCCGGTTACGTTAAATCCATACTCACTTAATTTGACTTCAATGATCGCCGGACCACATCCAACGCTTAAGATGTCGCGGCAACCCGTAAGGCGGGAGATCAGGTCTCTGGTCTCGAAATCGAAGATATCCTGCCAGAATACCTCGCGGCATGTTTCCACATACCTTTTTACGTCTGCATTATTTTTCATACGGATTACGATACCTCATTCATATCCGGCAGGCGACCAGCACATCCTGGTAGGTGTCGTGATACACATTCACCTTCATGCCGTATTCTGCTAAGATTCCCTTAGCTTCGGTCAGCGTGCCCGTGTTCAACTCATGCCGCCTGTTCTCCAGTGCGTGATTCTTATTGACAAGAGCAAATCCGTTCGCGTTGAAGTCGCCGAGGATCATTTTCCCGGTTGGTGACAGAACCCGGAGCAGTTCATCGCAGGCCTTGCGGACGGAGGGAAGATGATGGACCATATTGATTGCAAAGATCACATCGAAATAACCGTCCTCGCAAGGAAGACTTTCAACATTCGCCACGCCGAAAGAAACATGTTGTTCCAATCCGTGATACTTCAGATTGAGCAGGGCGTATTGCTGTTCATCGGCCGAGATATCAAATGAAAAGAAATGAAATCCTGCCCTTGCCAGCGCCATCGTAAAATATCCTTTGCCTGTACCCACCTCCAGGATATTTCCTGAAATGGGATGAGATTTTTCAATAATATAAGACCGTTCTTTGTCCATATAATAGCCATGTTGCCGATAAACTGCGAGGCGTTCCTGATAACGCTGATGATTTTCCGTTACTTCATTTTGCATCATTTTTCATTATACCTGTTATGGTTTCTTCTTATGGCGATACTGCGATAATACCTCTCGCACCTTTTACATGATTGTCCACCTTTATTCGAATCCCGGCATGATCGGGAAGGAAAATATCTGCCAGCGAGACAAACCCCGCCATGATCCATTGCAATAAAAAGAACACGACCGTCAGAACGGCCAGTGGAATAATCAGTTTCAAGCCCTCAAGAGCAATCGGAATCTTTTTTTGACGAGCCAAAACACAAATCTTTCATAACGGTCTATTTTTCTAATATCCTGTAAAACACCTCACGGCTGGTGCGCAGTGTTGTAATCCGTTTCTCGTCCACGAGCCTTTTGAGCTTCTTTGCTGCGTCATGTGGATGCAACCCGAGTCCCGAGCAGATTCCGGCAAGGGTGCAGGGCCTTCTGGCCAACAGGGAAAAAATTTCCTCACCGGCGGTATCTTTTGCAGTAGTGACTGAAAAATCAACGGATTCATCATCGTTTATGATATCCACCGTACCCGTAAAGAGTCTGGCCAGATTTTTCATCTGGTTCTTTTCCACGGCGCAGGCAAACTCTTCCGCTGCCGGCCGGCAAACGGTGTTAAGCTGGACTTTTGAGGCACCAATTATTTTTGCCCAGGCGGCTATCTTCGCCACGTCCGCAGCCATTCCGGTTACGCCGGAAATCAGAAGAACCTCAAGCCATACCTGTCCGGGGAAATCCCTCGTGAATTCAACCAGGCCATTGACCATGTTATCGAAGGAGATATCCGGATGCGGCCGGTTGACATATTGAAACATCCTTTCATCGCCGGCATCGAGCGATGGAACCACCAGATCCGCCTGCATTAAAGCGGTGCGCACTTCCGGCAGATAAAGCAAAGAGCCGTTAGTCAGAACGGCCACGGGAATGTTGGTCATGTTCTTGATCATGCCGATCAGTTCGCCGATATAGGAATGCAGCGTCGGCTCACCGGAACCGGCGATACTGATGTAGTCGGGACGTTCTCCCGTTGCCAGTTTCATCTTCAGTTCGTTTAAAATCTCCTTGACGGGCACGTAGGAGAGTCGCTCGAGCGTCTTATTCGTTGTGCGACCCAACTGGCAATAAATGCAATCATACGTACAGGTTTTGAAGGGTACCAGATCGATGCCCAATGAGCGTCCCAATCTGCGGGAGGGCACGGGGCCGTATAGATATTTAAAATCACTTGAACTCATTTTCTAATCTCCACAGGGCGCTTGCCCGCAACGCTGACTTGCTCCGCAGCAGGTTTTGCCCGTTTCTTCTAAAGAGCACCTCTTGCGTGAGTCACGCAGACGTTGGCTCTGCGATTTTAAAATAAAGCCGCCGCCTCCGCTTACCAGTCTTTGGATCTTGCCCTTGCATTCGGGACATTCTTTAAGAGGTTCATCTTTGATACTTTGTTGTTTTTCGAAGTGCAGTCCGCAAGAACCGCATTCATATTCGTAAGTTGGCATATTCAGAAACTCCTCTTCTTTTCAAATGTCGTGAGTTTAGGAATCAGACCTTGAAACAGATTTCGATATTTCGGCAGCGAACCGACCATCAGAAATCCCCGCGAATAGCTTTCTGCGATTTTCCGGTCATCAGGAATTACAGGCAGGATGGTAATGCCTTTTTTTTCACAATAGCTGTGTACACGATCATCCCCGCTGCCCGTGAGAAATAAATGTGCGTTGGGTTCTTCCACGTCACAGTCCAGAAGTTGAACCGGGACACCCATCGTGCGTGCCAGATTAAAGGATACGGTTGTCTTGCCTGTTCCGCCTTTACCGGAAGCGACAGAAATTCTCATGAAGGGCCTCCATCGGTGACGGAATGCGGGTGTTCGTGGTTGCCGTTTCCTTTTTTAACCCAGAGCAAAGGAAACACAATGTCACTGGTGCAGCAGGGCACCCAGACCGCTAAAAAAAGAAAGACGGCAATCAATATGGTGGTGACGACATCAAGGGATGTGCCCAGTGCCATCAAAACATGAAACAGCGACGCCCAGGTGCTGAGCAGCACGTGTCCCGCGTGGGGAATCTTGGTGTGCGATGTGATATAGCCCAGCGCGATACCGGCCAGTGCCAGCGGATTGACCAGCCACCATTTTTCAATAAAGCCCAGATGAACACCCCGGTGCGGCAGATCAAGCAGCCATTCGCCGACAAATGGCAGGAGCGAGTCGCTTAATGTGGCAATGCCTATAGAGCCGACATATCCGATTATGATAACGCGCAGGATATTGTCCTGTGAGTAAGATCTGTAGATGGAGGTGGTTACCAGTGCGCTCACCAGAACATGCAGCGGATGCAGCGTCCAGAAGAGGGCGGATGAGATTTCCCAGGGAACGTGAAATTGAATGAAAGCGGCCATAATCACAATGCCCGTAACGGTGCCGAAAGCCGTAAAAGGGGCGTGGATTCTTAGTTCGCTGGCGATAATCGACGGTTTCACGAAAGGCCTCTTTTCCGCGACTCGTCCCCACCGGCAAAGTGATTAGTTGCAACGTAAGTTCCGATGCAAAATCCCGAATGAAGACTGATGACCGGACATTTTGTCCTGAACAAAAAGAAAATATCACGCGGTGCATCCGAAAGGGTCTCAAAATTTCCCTGGCCTTTGGCAATGATCAAATCGGCTTCATCAAAATGTTTGCGGAATTCGGCGTTGCAGTCTGATAAAATGGTCCCCGGTGCGTCGGATCCGTTGTCGATGATTTCTGCAATGTTGTCAATACCAGCCGCCAGAGCATCTTCACGCGTCGCATCGTTGATCACCGGCATACCGCGAACCGCCAGCGTGACCTTTACACCGGCCAGTTGTTCAATGAGCAGACGGTCAAAAAATATTTCTCCGGCGTTATCGGCCAGATAGAGAACCTGTCGAGCCTTCGAAACCGCCTTTTGAAATGCTGCCATGTCTCCGAAAATCGGCTGAATCGGCGCGCTTTGCAGTTCAGCATAAATATCACCTATTCCCAGATTATTTTTTGCGCCGAGATCGAGAATGTTGCCGGTGATCGCATAGCGCACAGCCATCGTCAGGGAATCAAACGATTCGGCAATACGTTTCCGGATGGAGGGTATCAGGCGCGCGGCAAGATCATTTTGCCGATCTTTCGCTTCCCGGTACGGGTCGCCGGCAGGAAGAAGGCCGCGCAGACGGCGGTGAATCATCTGCACGGAGGCGGGCGGTGACGAATCCAGGTCAATATCTCCCATCCATTCCAAAACGGCGCGCATGAGGCGCATGCGGTCTTCATCGGCGGGAACGGTCATCCGGACGGCGTCCGCGGCCTGGCGCACAAAACAAGGGATGCAGTCAATTGACGATTTCATGGCCGGTTATAGCCTCTCTTTCCCCGCCTTTGGGCGGTATGCTCGTCTACTTCGTCCTGCCAGCCGCTGGAATGCAAATCAAACCGGTCAAACTTTTCCGTATAAGGCTTGATATCCAGAAGCGGCGTGCCGTCCAGAATGTCCATACCGTCCAGGTAAAGGATATTTCCTTTGCGTTCCAGAAGTTTAACAATGCTGAGTCCAATGGGGTTGGGACGGCACGGCGCACGTACTGCAAATATGCCGCGCTCCACGTCCTGAAGAAACGGCTTAACCCTCAACCTGACAGGAGGCGCCTGATGAAAATGATACAAAAGATAAATGTGTGAAAAGCCTTCCAGATCGCTCAATCCGTCTGCGAATTCTTCATACACGTCGACGCGTCCCTTACAGCCGCGGGCGTAAGCAGGCTGAATGGGAGTATTCTCAGCTATCGTGTGTTCGCTGTGAATAACGCCGATTGGGCGATATAGGATATCACCTGGATTCATACCCAGTGCCCTTCCACGTCGGCGTTCGTCGATTCGGAAAGCTTGCCTGCAGCATAAAGTTCCAGCG
>JAQVLL010000095.1 GCA_028704195.1 Smithellaceae bacterium | reverse complement strand
CAGGTACCTCGATTTCAGTTCGGCATTGGAAAGCACCTTGTATTTTTCAAAAAGGTTCAATGCCTTGTCAGCAATTAATGCCTTTAGAGCGTGGGGGGTTATTTTTTCATTGGGCAACCCCCTCTTTTTCGCCTCGGCTTCCCATTCCCTGGTGTAGTTGTCGCCATTAAACAGAATCGGTTTAATCAACTTGATCTCTTTTTTCAAAACATCAAAAACCGCCTGATTGATGTTCTTCGTTCCCCTGGCTTTAATCTTTTCCGCCAGTTCATCCAGACTTTCGGCTACAATGGTATTGATAACCAGGGTCGGAGAGGCAATATTCTGCGAAGAACCCACCGCACGAAATTCGAATTTATTGCCGGTAAAGGCAAAAGGAGACGTCCGGTTGCGGTCGGTATTGTCTTTGCTCACCTGAGACAGGGAGGAAATTCCCAGATCAATAATTTCCTCCCTGGTTGCTTTCGTCACCGTGCCCTTTTCGATATTAGATAAAATCTTCGTGAGCTGTTCACCCAGAAATACCGAGATGATCGCGGGCGGCGCTTCATTGGCGCCCAGGCGGTGATCATTGCCATAGGAGGCCACCGCCGCACGCAGAATATCCGCGTGTTTGTAAACGGCGCGCACGGTCGCTATCAGAAAAACAAGAAACTGGATATTGTCCTGTGGTGTGCTCCCGGGATTGAGCAGATTGTTACCGTTATCATCGGACATCGACCAGTTTACATGCTTGCCCGAACCGTTGATTTTTGCAAAAGGTTTTTCATGCAGCAGGGCAGCCAGACGATGTTTCTTGGCGACATACTTGAGAGTGTCCATCACCAGCTGGTTGTGATCCACGGCAAGGTTGGCTTCCTCATAGACGGGAGCAATTTCATACTGGCTGGGCGCAACCTCATTGTGACGAGTTTTGGCCGGTATGCCGAGCTTGAAAAGCTCTTCTTCCACATCGTGCATGTAAGAAGAAATTCTCTCCTTGATGCTTCCGAAATACTGATCTTCCAGCTCCTGACCCTTGGCGGGAGGAGCGCCGACAACGGTTCTACCGCCCAGCACCAGATCCTGACGCTTGTAGTAATAATCCATGTCAATCAGAAAATACTCCTGTTCCGGCCCCAGATTGGAATATACCCTTTTTACATTTTTGGCCCCCAGCAGTTTGAGCATATTCACCGCGCTTTTGTTTAACGCACGGATGGAACGCAAAAGCGGCGTTTTCTTATCCAGCACCTGTCCCGTATACGAAATAAAGGCTGTAGGGATGCATAGCGTTGTAGAAATGCCGTTTCGTTTGATAAAAGCGGGCGAAGACATGTCCCAGGCCGTGTAGCCGCGGGCTTCAAACGTTGCACGGATTCCGCCGGAAGGGAAAGATGAAGCATCCGGTTCGCCCTGCACCAGCTGTTTTCCGGAAAACCGTTCGATCACCGCTCCCGGTCCGCAGGGATCGGCAAACGCGTCGTGTTTTTCGGCCGTAATGCCGGTCATGGGCTGAAACCAGTGTGCAAAATGCGTTGCCCCTTTTTCAATGGCCCATTCCTTCATGGCGTGCGCAACGATATTGGCCGTCTCGGCATCCAGGATCTGATTCTCGTTAATGGCGTCCATTATTTTTCTGAAGGTGTCCTTCGGAAGCTTTTCCTTCATCACCTTATTATTGAAGGTATCCTCACCAAAATACTTCGACACGGGAACAAATTTTTCTTTTTCGATGACGTAGTCTCTTTCCGCGGCAATGGTTGGACTTGATTTTTTCATAATTTCTCCATCCTATAAAATGTAATGTAATAATGGTTATTCAACAGGTGCGTTTTCCATGATTTCCCAGACGCCGGTCGGACAGGCTCCGGCACAGAAACCGCAACCGATGCATTTTTCATCATCGACGATATATTCAAAACCTCCGCCGTCAGTCTCTTTGCGTGTGATCGCCTTTTGCGGACATATTTCTTCGCACATGCCGCAATCCCGGCAGGCACCGCAGGAAGCGCAGCTGTTTGCGCAGGCCGACGTGTCGGTGAATTCTTCCGTCCGGGGGTCGAAATACTGAAGTTTGACCCGTTCATATTGAATGACCGGCAGCTTGTCATAGGTTTCCGATGCTCCTCTCAAAAGGCCGTCAATAGTCCGTGCGGCAATGCGCCCGGCACCGACAGCGTCGGTCAATAAACCGGGGCGGACCACATCACCGACGGCGTAAACCTGGGGATCGCTTGTGGCGTATGTTTCATCCACCGCGATAAAACCTTTTTCCGTGCGGATTCCCTCCGACAGAAAGGAGAGGTCCGGCATGTCACCTACAGCAACAATGACGGTTTCCGCGGGCAGCAGTTCTCCATCGGTCAATACAACCCCTTCGTCGGTTACAGCTTTCGTGAAACGCGGCCATAAAAATTTTGCCCCTGCCGCTTCGGCATGTTCTCTTTCCGTCCCGAATGAGGCGGGGGGCTGGATGTCGATGAGCGTGACGCTTTGCGCACCCAGGCGAAAAGCTTCCGTTGCTGCATCACACCCGACATTGCCCGCACCGATAATCACCACCTTTTCCCCCACCTTGGCACAGTCCAGTTTGCTTTGCTGAAGGAACTCCAGAGCTGTCAGCGCTTTTTCCATGCCCGGAACATTCAATTTACGGGGTTTCATAGCCCCGACGGCAATGACCACATAATCATTTTCCTGCTTCAGGTTCAAAAACCGTTCCTTTGTTAAAGGTTTGCCCAGTTGTATTTTACGGATGGATTTGGCCAGCCGGTTGATTTCATGTTCCACCACGTCGGCGGGGATCCGGCTTTGGGGAATAGAATCGGTGATTTTGCCGCCCAGTTTTTTCCTTCCTTCAATGATCACGGCCTCATGGCCTTTCATCCATAACTGCCATGCTATGGATAATCCCCCCGCGCCGCCGCCGATCACGGCAATCTTTTTCCCGGTCTCAGGAGAGCGAACCGGTGTTTTTGCCGAAAGCGATGCTTTTCCCAAAACCCTGATATCGATGGCCGGAAGACTCACCCGGTGGCGTGTACAATTCTGCATACAGAGATTCGGACAGAGGTATCCGCAAACCGTCGCCGGGAAAGGCGTGTACTGCAGGGCCAGATCAACCGCGTCGTCCACCTTTCCCTGGCGGATCAGTTCCCATCTTTTTTGCACGGGGATGCCCGTCGGGCAGGCAGCCTGACAGGGGGGGAGATATTTTTCATTGGCCCATACCGGAACAAAACGCCTGAGCTCGCCTGTCGGCAAAAGGCCGATGGGCGAACGATCCAGACTGGACAAATCTCCGATCACACCGCCCTTTCCCAGCTCGCCGTCCCATATTTCCTCACGGAAACGGGCCATCGGACGAACCTCACGCGCAAGTTTTTCGGAAGGCTTTCTGGCTACCAGGAGCTGCCACTCCTTGCGATGGGAGACCAGTTGATCAAATAAATACTGTTTCCCGATAGCCTGCAAAAACTGCTTCATATTCGTTTGCAGCCATTGCCATTCCTCCTCGGGAAGATCGGTCAACAGTTTTGCATCGGCCCGGCTGTAATTTTCCTGGTTGCCCCGGAAAAAGATCTTGCCGCCCACCATCCCGACACAGGGACGGTAGCCCAGCACATTTTTATGATTTTCAGCGCCTGCTCCGCAGACAACCGCTATACCACCCGCCATAAACTCGGCAAACGAATCGCCTACCTTTCCGAACACCCAGAGTTGGGGCGGGTCAAAGCGGGGGTTGTATTTGGTCATGGTCATTCCGCGTGCGCCGATGTCACCGTCGATATATATTCTGCCCTGCGCCATGGCATTGGCCACACCGTTGGTTGCATCGCCATGCACAATGATTTCAGCTCCGGCATTCAGCCAGCCGACATCGTCAGAGGCGGGACCGAACACTTCGATGACGGTATTGGCAAACCCCATTGAACCCAGACGCTGACCGGATGTGCCCAGTACATCGACTTTAATCTTTCTGTCGCCCGATTTCCACAGGCGTCCACCGATACCGTGCTGGCCATAAGCCTTTACTTCAATTTGCCGGTAACCGCTTTCCACGGCTTTTTGAATACGCTCTTCCAGGATCCGCGATTCAACACGGATGTTATCTTCCAATCCAATAATTTTAACCGAATCTTTTTTTGTCATGGTGTTTCCCTGATTCCTGACTTACAGCACATACTTGATATGGAGACGCCCGGCGGCATCTGCGTCACTGATGCCCAGCGCATCCGACATCCCGATCGGCAGTGATGTGGAACGTCCCAGCGGAGCGACAATTTTCTTCAATTCCGTATTAAAACTTACATACAGATCTACAAGTCGTTCCGCGACTTTTTCCGGATCCAGACGGCGATCCAGACGGGGATCCTGCGAGGTAATCCCCTTGGGACAAACACCGATATTGCAGACGTTGCAGCGGTCGGCTTCCGAACCCAGGCAGCCTGCGGCCGCCTGCATGATGTATTTCCCGGTCTGCACGCCGCTTGCGCCGAGCATAATCAGGGCGGCGGCGTTGGCGGCCAGGTTGCCGTTCTTGCCGATGCCGCCGCCTGCGAAAAGGGGAATCTCGTTTTGTTTGCCCAGTTTGACCAGCGTAAGATACGCGTCACGCAGATTGCCGGCGATGGGATGCCCCATATGATCCATCGACACGTTGTACGCTGCCCCTGTACCTCCGTCCTCTCCGTCGATCGCCAGTCCGGCAGCATAGGGGTTTCTGGTTAAATTATTGAGAACAGCCATCGCCGTGCTGGTGGCGGATATTTTCGGATACACCGGAACCCGGAATCCCCAGGCCATGGACATGGACTGGATCATTTTGGCCACCGCTTCTTCAATCGAATATTTTGTCTGATGCGTGGGCGGGCTGGGCAGACTGATGCCCTGCGGGACGCCGCGGATGGCGGCAATGAGTTTGTTGACTTTATACCACATCAGCAAGCCACCGTCACCGGGCTTGGCTCCCTGGCCGTATTTGATTTCAATGGCACACGGGTCTTCCTTCATCTGCGGCAGACTGTGGATAATTTCATCCCAGCCGAAATAGCCGCTCGCAATCTGCAGGATCACATATTTAATGAAGCGCGACTTTAAAAGCCTCGGCGGACAACCTCCTTCACCGGTACAGATGCGGACAGGCATCCCCATCTCTTCGTTCAGATAGGCCACACCCATTTGCAGGCCTTCCCACATATTCGGGGATAATGCGCCGAAAGACATGCTGCCGATCACCAGCGGATAGATTTCCCGCACCGGCGGCATCCAGCCGGACTCGCGGCTGACTTTCAGCATTTCGTCCGGAGGCAGGACTCTGCCCAGCAATGTGCGCAGTTCAAACTCATGGCGCCCCGCATCCAGCGCCGGGTCGGTCAGCATGGAGATGCGGACAAACTTGATTTTATCCAGAACACTGTCAGGATTGTTTCTGCGGCCGCCGCGCCTGCGCGGCTCACCGCCTTGATTCACGTGAAAACGCAGTTTGTCTATTTCATTGCTGCGCATCGGGGCAATGGCCCCGTTAGGACAAACCATTGTGCACATGCCGCATCCCACGCAGGCGTGGGCCGGATCCGTGCGCTGGTCAATCCCGTGATAAATAGAGACAAGATTACCGGGTCTGGTTTCCAAACCGGTCGGTACCTGCAGGGTGCGTTTGCGGTGCACACCAAGGTCAATGGCCTTCACGGGACAGATGGCCGTGCAGCTGCCGCACAGCGTACACTTATCTTTGTTCCAGAGAATCTGCCAGGGCAAATCTTTGGTGCTCAGTGCAGAGGGGGTAATGCATCCCATTGGTTCCATTTTTCTATCTCCTGCCGCTCACGGCGAACCATGACGGTTTCATATCGCATCGGCTGGTCATCCAGATTGATGTCTCTTTCCGGAATTGCCGCGTCCAGTCCGCACATTTCCGATGCAAAAGCGAAAATGCCAGGACGTCCGCCGACCACACCGGGACGCAGCTTTTTCGAATCCTGCACCATGAACATCGACTTGTCGGGCAAACAGCCGATGACACAGTTTGGACCGTCGATGATTAAAGGACGGCAGCTTTGCTTCAATTTTCTCAGCAGCTCGCCGTCCGGATGTCTTTTGAGCTCTTCATCTTTGAGCGGTGTAATAATATGTTTATACATCTCCATATCCATGCCCAGTTTGTTTTGCATGTAATGCAGAATGTGGGTAAAGACTTCCGAATCGGACTGGTAACCTGTATAGCCCGGAAAATTGCGTGACATCAGAAATTCGCGGATAGGCACAAATGCCGTGTTTTCCCCGTTGGTCATGGTTGCTATGCCCTGGATGAAAAACGGATGGCAGGCGTAAATATCAATCGAATAGTTTGTGTTCTGGCGGCCCTGGCTGAGAATGGTGCGCGCCAGAAGTTCCTTCCGGTCCAATCCCAGATATTGCGCAACGGTCAGAGGATCACCCACTTCCTTGATCATGATGATGTCCGGCCAGAAGCTGAAGATCAGCATGGAATTGTCTTTCGCTCCCATTTCGCGGAGCTGCAGCTGCACCATCATCAGCCGGAATTGAATCTCTTCGGGGCTCAGGGCCTCCCAGTCCGCCGGATATTCGTAAACACGGATGACATAGTTGTCTCTCCTGGGCGTCCCTGCGGGGACCGGTTTTGTCGGACGGAACGACAGTTTATATTTGACCATGAAATCCAGATCGATCATGAAACGGTCCAGCACTTTGATGCCTTCATTGGAAAAAATACCGGAAAGAATCGGCTCGTTCTTGAATTTTTCGAAATCACCGCCGAGATCCGTTAAAAACAATCCCAGACCTGAACCGTCATGCCCTTCTTTCATAACATTGAGAGCATCGATGGCCATCATCGGTGAAAGTGGTTCATTGCTGGTGACGGCAAACAAACGACACATAATAACTATTCCTCCCTGAACTGGGCCTGCCTGGCAAGCTTGTATCTAAAATCGTAATTGCCAGAGTCATGCCAGAGGCGGACGATGGGTGAAAATGCGTCCCGGTTTGTGATGATTTAATTCTTTACCGATATGGATTGTTTGTAATGGCTATTTCTGCAAAGAAAGGAATTGAGTCCTGTCAAGTGTTTCCATGATTTACTCTGTTTGGTATATACAGCATCAGGCCGGAAATGAAAAAATAAATAAAATGAAAAAAGCTCCCGCTGATGAGAAGAGTTTGATGTTGTATTTTGGAAAAACAAACAAATTTGTTATCTTTTTTGAGAATGAAACATTATTGTACCGCTTGCTTACATGACGCTTTGGCAGGAAGCGCAGCTTCAGCCCGCAAACGGACAAAAACGTTTCTCACACATTGGAA
>JAQVLL010000094.1 GCA_028704195.1 Smithellaceae bacterium | reverse complement strand
GAGACCGCTGGTCCCTTTGGATGGCGGGCGGTTCGCCACATCCGATCTGAACGATTTGTATCGTCGCGTGATTAACCGGAACAACCGCTTGAAGCGCCTGCAGGAACTCAATGCGCCGGAAATTATCATCCGCAATGAAAAACGGATGCTGCAGGAAGCGGTGGATGTTCTTTTTGACAACGGTCGCCGCGGAAGGGCCATTACCGGAACCAACAAGAGGCCGCTTCGGTCTCTCTCGGATATGCTAAAAGGCAAACAGGGCCGTTTCCGCCAGAACCTTCTGGGAAAGCGGGTGGATTATTCCGGCCGCTCGGTGATTACGGTCGGCCCCGATTTAAGACTGCATCAGTGCGGTTTGCCCAAGAAGATGGCCCTCGAGCTTTTTAAGCCTTTTGTTTACAATCGTCTGCTGGAAAAGGGCTATGTCACCACGGTGAAAAGCGCCAAAAAAATGGTGGAACGGGAAACATCCGAAGTATGGGACGCCGTAGATGAGGTGGTACGGGAATATCCGGTGATGCTGAACCGCGCGCCGACGCTGCATCGGCTGGGCATGCAGGCCTTTGAACCCGTGCTGATTGAAGGAAAGGCTATTCGTTTGCATCCGCTTGTCTGTACCGCATTCAACGCGGACTTCGACGGTGACCAGATGGCTGTGCATGTGCCTTTGTCCATTGAAGCGCAAACGGAAGCGCGCGTGCTCATGATGTCCACAAACAACATTCTCTCGCCAGCCAACGGCAAGCCGATTATCATCCCCAGTCAGGATATCGTTTTAGGGATTTATTATTTAACCCGTGCCAAGAAAGACGTGAAGGGCGAGGGGATGATCTTTTCCGGTCCGGAGGAAGTACGCTTGGCCATAGATGCGAAGGCGATTGCTCTGCACGCCAAAATTAAAGTCCGAATTGACGGAGAATTAAAGGAAACAACTGCAGGACGTGTCCTTCTTTATGAAATTATCCCTGAAGAAATCAGTTTTGATGCGATCAACAAATTGATGAATAAAAAAGAGCTTGCCAACCTGATCGACCATTGCTACCGGCTTTGCGGTGACAAAACGACGGTTCTTCTGGCTGACCGGCTCAAAGATCTGGGTTTTAAATACGCCACGATCTCCGGTTTGTCATTTGCCGTCGGCAACATGATCATTCCTGACAACAAAAAACATATTGTCGCTCAGGCCGACAAGGATGTATTGAAAATTCAAAAGCAGTACATGGACGGTCTCATTACCGACGGTGAGCGCTATAACAAGGTTATCGACATCTGGGCGCAGGCCACTGAAAAAATTGCTTCAGAAATGTTAACGGGCATCAGTATGGAAGAATCCGTCGCTTCTGACGGTAAGAAGCGCAAGATCGAAAGCTTCAATCCGATTTACATGATGGCCGATTCCGGCGCCCGCGGTTCGGGGCAGCAGCTCCGTCAGCTGGCCGGTATGCGCGGCCTGATGGCCAAGCCTTCCGGTGAAATTATTGAAACGCCGATTACGGCAAATTTCCGCGAAGGGTTGACAGTACTGCAATATTTCATTTCAACACACGGTGCCCGTAAAGGTTTGGCCGATACGGCTCTCAAGACGGCGAATTCCGGCTATCTGACCAGGCGCCTGGTGGATGTGGCTCAGGACTGTATCATCACCGAGCAGGATTGTGAAACCGTTGACGGACTGTATGTGTCCGCACTGATGGAAGGTGGTGAAATTATTGAAACCGCCGGAGAGCGCGTTCTGGGTAGAGTTGCCTTGCAGGAAATCAAAGATCCGTTCACCGATGAAGTGATTGTCAAGGCAAACGAAGCTATTGATGAGGCGCTGGCGGAAAAAATCGACCGGGCCGGTATTGAACGCGTCAATATCCGTTCGGTTTTGACCTGCCGTGCAAAGCATGGCGTTTGCGCCATGTGTTACGGTCGTGATCTGGCACACGGTCACATCGTCAACATCGGGGAAGCGGTCGGGATTGTGGCGGCTCAGTCCATTGGTGAACCGGGTACTCAGTTGACCATGAGAACGTTTCATATCGGTGGTACGGCAAAGTTTGACGAGCACTCCACGCTTGAGGCGCGCCATGACGGTATGGTCCAATTTGTGAATTTAAATACGACGAAAACCAGGGAAAATGATTATGTGGTGATGAACCGTCACGGTGAAGTGCATGTTCTGGATGAACAAAACCGAAGCCGCGGTAAATATACGGTGCCTTATGGCGCACATCTGAAAGTCAGCGATAAGAGTTCTGTGAAGCGCGGGCAGTTAATTGCCGAGTGGGATCCTTTCTCCATTCCGATTCTTGCCGAAGTGGATGGAACCATAAAATATGGTGATATTATTGAAGGCAAGACAATGAAGGAAGAAGTTGACGAAGTTACTGGCCTGTCGCGAAAAGTGATTACAGAATTCAAGAGCGGGGATTTGAGGCCACGCGTTTCCATAAAAGACAGCAAGAGCAAAACCGCGAAAATTCCCAGGACCAACGCAGTGGCGCGCTATCTCCTGTCGGTCGGAGTCAACATCGTTGTGTCCGAGGGAGACGAAGTCCGTGCCGGGGATATTCTGGCCAAAATTCCTCGAGAAACAACCAAAACAAAAGATATTACAGGTGGTTTGCCAAGAGTTGCCGAGCTGTTTGAAGCACGCAAACCCAAAGATTTTGCAGTGATCAGCGAAATTGACGGTATTGTAGCCTATGGCAAGGATGCCAAGGGTAAACGTAAAATTGTTGTAACCCCTGAAATTGGCGAAGAAAAAGAATACCTGATTCCCAAAGGAAAACACATCAGTGTTCAGGATGGTGACCGGGTGATTCCGGGTGACCCCCTGATGGATGGAGTGAACAACCCCCATGATCTGCTGGCGATTAAGGGCGAAAAAGAACTGGCCAGATACCTGGTCGATGAAGTTCAGGAAGTTTATCGTTTGCAGGGTGTTAAAATTAATGATAAGCACATGGAAGTTATCGTCCGACAGATGCTGCGTCGTGTCCGGATAACGGATCCCGGTGACACCACGTTTATCGCTGATGAACAGGTCGAGCGCTACCGGTTCCAGGAAGAAAACGAAAAGGTGATGGCCCAGGGCGGACGTCCGGCTATTGGTGACCCCCTGCTTCTGGGAATTACCAAAGCATCGCTATCCACTCAGAGTTTTATATCGGCCGCTTCTTTCCAGGAAACCACGCGAGTTCTCACGGAGGCGTCGCTTTCCGGCAAAACAGATTACCTGCGGGGCCTGAAAGAAAACGTCATTATGGGTCGTTTGATTCCGGCGGGAACCGGTTTGGTGATGTATCGTAAACTGGGAATCAAAGTAGAAGATCAGGATGCTGAAGTGGTTGCAGAATAAACGGAAAAAAGGAAGAAATTACTTGACAGGAGCAGCTTGAATTGATAGTTATCGTAGATTTACTGCTGCTTTCAAAAAGAAAGAGAAATGTCCGGGAGGAGAAATGCCGACAATTAGTCAACTGGTTCGCAAAGGCAGAACCAAAATCAAAGGAAAAACAAATGCTCCGGCTTTAGCCGGTTCACCGCAGAGGCGCGGTGTTTGTGTAAGAGTTTATACAACAACACCCAAAAAGCCGAACTCGGCTCTGCGTAAAGTGGCCAGGGTCAGACTGACAAGTGGATATGAAGTTTCCTCCTATATTCCGGGCATCGGTCACAATCTTCAGGAGCATTCGGTTGTGCTGGTCCGTGGCGGCAGAGTGAAAGATTTGCCCGGCGTCAGATATCATATCGTCAGGGGCGCTTTGGATGCTGTTGGTGTTGCCGACCGTAAGCAGGGCCGCTCAAAATATGGCTCAAAAAAGCCAAGCTAAACGAAGGACAGGAAAATGCCACGAAGACGTGAAATAGAAAAAAGGGAAATTCTTCCGGACCCCAAATATAACAACAAGCTGGTTGCCAGATTTGTCAACTCTTTGCTCAAAAGAGGGAAAAAGAGTGTTGCGGAAAGTATTTTGTACGGCGCCTTTGATATTATTGAAAAGAGAGTCAAGGAGCAGCCGGTTGAGTTTTTCGAAAAGGCCGTCAATAATGTGAAACCAGTCATTGAAGTGAAATCGAGACGGGTCGGTGGATCCACTTATCAGGTGCCGACGGAGGTTGTCCCCGCAAGACGTACCGCTCTGGCAATTCGCTGGTTAATCTCCAACGCCCAGGAACGCACGGAAAAAACCATGCACGAAAAACTGGCGGCCGAATTGATTGACGCGGCAAATAATCGCGGCGGTTCCATCAAGAAAAAAGAAGCTGTTCATAAAATGGCGGAAGCGAATAAAGCATTTGCGCAATATAAATTTTAATCATTGTATATGAAACGACAAGGAAACCAACCATTCAAAGTTAAGGAGGAAAGGTGAGATGGCAAAGAAAAAATTTGAAAGGACGAAGCCGCATTTAAATATAGGAACGATCGGTCACGTGGATCATGGCAAAACCACATTAACCGCAGCAATTACCAAATATCTTGCGAAAAAGGGTTTCGCGGAATTCCGTGCTTTTGATTCGATTGATAATGCTCCGGAAGAGAAGGAGCGCGGTGTTACGATCAATATTTCTCACGTGGAATACGAAACGGAAAAAAGACATTATGCGCACGTGGATTGCCCCGGCCACGCCGACTATATCAAAAACATGATTTCCGGTGCCGCTCACATGGATGGAACAATTCTGGTTGTGGCCGCTTCCGATGGTCCGATGCCTCAGACGCGCGAGCACATCCTCCTTGCCCGCCAGGTACAGGTTCCTTACGTAGTCGTTTTCCTTAATAAAGTAGATTTGGTTGATGATCCCGAACTTCTGGATCTGGTTGAACTCGAATTAAGAGAGCTCCTCACGCAATATGAATTTCCCGGCGACGACATTCCGATTATTCGCGGTTCAGCACTGAAAGCCCTGGAAGCAGAAGACACTAATTCTCCTGATGTGAAATGTATTGCCGAACTGATGGATGCTGTTGATAACTATGTTCCCGAACCGAAACGCGACACAGATAAACCTTTCCTGATGCCGGTCGGTGATGTTTTTACTATTTCAGGCCGTGGCACCGTTGTGACCGGCCGTGTTGACCGCGGTATTATCAAGGTTGGTGAAGAAGTTGAAATCATTGGTATTCGTCCCACCATTAAAACGGTTGTGACGGGTGTTGAAATGTTCCGTAAAACTCTGGATGAAGGTCGTGCGGGAGACGATGTCGGTTTGTTGATTCGCGGTATCAAGCGGGAAGAAGTAGAAAGAGGACAGGTTGTTGCTAAACCCGGTTCCATTACTCCCCATACAAAATTTGAAGCGGCCGTTTACGTTCTGACCAAGGAAGAAGGCGGTCGTCATACACCGTTTTTCTCCGGTTACCGTCCGCAGTTTTATTTCCGGACAACGGATGTGACGGGTGTCGCGACGCTTCCCGAAGGCGTGGAGATGGTCATGCCCGGTGATAACGTCAAAATGACAGTTGAACTCATTATGCCTATCGCCATGGAAGAGCAGTTAAGATTCGCCATCCGTGAAGGCGGCAGAACAGTGGGTGCCGGTGTCGTAAGCAAGGTTATTGAATAAAAACTGTAGGTTATCAGATCAATGAAAGAACAAAAAATAAGAATTCGTCTCAAAGCTTACGATTATAAACTGCTGGATCGTTCTGTTGAAGAAATAGTGGATACTGCAAAAAGGACCGGTGCGCGTGTCGCCGGTCCCATTCCTCTTCCAACCGAAATCAATAAATACTGTGTCAATCGTTCGCCGCATGTGGATAAAAAATCCAGAGAGCAGTTCGAAATTCGCACACACAAAAGATTGATTGATATTGTTGAGCCGACGCAAGCCACGGTGGATGCGCTGATGAAGCTGGATCTATCGGCGGGGGTGGATGTAGAAATAAAAGCGTAGGCGCGAAGTAGTGACAGTGGAAAATGGGCATTGGCATCCATTTCCCGGAATGTTGAATATCGTGGCGTAATTTATATAAAGTTGGATGTAATGATGAGTAAGGGAATCATTGGAAAAAAATTAGGGATGACGCAGGTATTTGCCGAGGACGGCTCTGCTGTCGGTGTTACAGCCATTGAGGTTGAACCGTCGATTGTCATTCAAGTGAAGACAAAAGATAAAGATGGTTATGATGCCATTCAAGTTGGATACGGCCGGATGAAACAGAAAAATGTCACCAAACCGTTACAGGGCCATTTTAACAAAGCCAATAAAGGTTTCTTCCGTGTCCTGAAGGAATTTCCAGTAAAGGACAACCAGTACGAGGCCGGGCAGGAGATTACATCTGAAATATTTCAGTCTGGAGACTTTGTCGACGTCGTTGGAACATCAAAAGGTAAAGGTTTTCAGGGTGTTATGAAAAGGCATGGATTCGGCGGCGGGCGTGCGACTCACGGGTCCATGTTTCACAGAGCTCCCGGATCCATTGGCGCCAGTGCTGATCCATCCCGAGTATTCAAAGGCACGAAAATGGGCGGTCAAATGGGAAATGTCCGGAAAACCGTTCAAAACCTTCAAATCTGGCAGGTTCGTCCTGAAAGAAATTTATTGTTATTAAAAGGTTCTATTCCGGGCGGGAAAAACGGTTATGTGATCATCAAGCAAGCCAGGAAAAAAAGTGCGTAAATCAGTGGAGTTATGAACATGGCAGTCGCAGATGTTTTTGATATTGAAAAGAATAAGGTCGCTAAAGTCGAATTGAATGACGCCATATTTGGGGCGGAAATCAGCGAAGCGGCAATCTATGATGTGGTCAAGATGCAGCTTGCATCGCGACGTGCCGGTACATCAGCCACCAAAGGGAGAAATGATGTGAGTGGTGGCGGCAAAAAGCCTTGGCGCCAGAAGGGAACAGGACGCGCCCGCTCAGGAACGTCCCGGTCTCCGATCTGGAGAGGCGGCGGTATTGTTTTCGGACCCCAACCTCGCGATTACTCATACAGTGTCCCTAAAAAGGTCAGAAAAAAGGCTCTTATCTCTGCGTTGAGTATGAAAGTCAAAGAAGAGAAAATGACAATATTGCAGAATTTCCCGATGGAATCGATCAGCACACGGGCCTTTCAGAAAGTCGTGAATCTTTTCGGTCTGAAAAAAGCGCTTTTTGTTGTTGATCATGACGATGTCATTTTAATGAAGTCATCGCGGAATTTGAAAAACGTAAAAATGATTCGGTCGGAAGGAATTAATGTTTATGATGTCCTGAATTATGAGCATCTGGTCCTTCTTGAACCCTCTATAAAAAAGATTGAGGGGGCATTGCTGTCATAATGGAACTTCATCAGATTATCAAAAGAATATTAATCACGGAAAAAAGTAACATTGACCGTGAAGA
>JAQVLL010000093.1 GCA_028704195.1 Smithellaceae bacterium | reverse complement strand
TCGCGCTTACGGCCTGCATGCGTAAATTACTGATTACGCTCAATGCTATGGTAAAGAACAATGAACTTTATCACCCAAAATTTAGGGAGGTCCGTGCTTGACTTTCAATACAGTCGCTTGAACCTTGAACCTTTATCCCTGATCGTTTATCCCTGCCTCGGCAAATGTCGCCATTTCCTTGAGGATACGGGACGCGGCTTCGATCAGGTGAAACGTCAGCACCGCCCCGGTTCCTTCTCCCAGACACAGATTCAAATTAATGAGTGGAGTCAGTCCGAGATGTTTGTGCATAACCCGGTGACCGATTTCCACCGATTCATGAGAGCCAAATAAATAATGGCGCACATCCGGCACCAGACCGCTTGCGATCATGACAGCGGCGGTTGAGATAAAGCCGTCCACGACAACCGGGATGCGGCGGGCAGCCGCGGCAATTATTACACCAGCAAGTCCCGCGATTTCCAGACCTCCAACTTTGCACAGCACATCCATCGCATCTTTCGGATCGGGCTTATTCAAGGCGATCGCCTGCTCGATCACCTTCACCTTGTGTGCCAGTCCCGCGTCAGTAAGCCCGGTGCCGCGCCCGGTCACCGCGGCAACCGGCAATCCGGTCAAAACGGACGCAATGGCCGATGACGGTGTGGTGTTACCTATTCCCATATCCCCGGTTGCAATTAAGTCAAGACCGTTTTCGGCAGCACCGGCAAGCACTTCCATGCCGACAGCAATCGCTCTTTCGGCCTCTTTCCTGTTCATAGCAGGTCCGCGGGCCATGTTGCGTGTACCGCGCGCGACCTTTCGGTGCAGCAGTCCGGGCAGGGAAGGATCAAAGTCAGAGGCGACACCTATATCAACAATCGTCAATGAAGCCCCCGCCTGACGCGCCAGGACGTTGACGGCGGCTCCGCCCTGCAGGAAATTCATTACCATTTGTTTTGTGACTTCGGCAGGAAAGGCGCTGACTCCTTCCGCAGCTATTCCATGATCGGCAGCCATTACGATGACCGCTTTACGGGAAACGGAGGGACAGGAATCAGCTTTCATTCCGGCCAGTCGGATGGAGATTTCTTCAAGCCTTCCGAGACTCCCGGGAGGCTTGGTCAACTGGTTTTGCCGTGTTCGGGAGTGGTTTGCAGCATCCAGATCCACAGGTGGGATTGACGGATAATTCATGGTGGTTTCCTTTGCATCATCTCGATAGATTGATATCCGGATGAAAAATTAATGCCATAATCTCAACGGCGTCAAAAATGCGGGGGGACGCCCTGTTAATCAAGTCAGCGTCTATCGGGTGAATTCTACGGTTTTTTACCGCCGGCACTTCCGGAAAATTTTTCCAGAATCTTTTTACCGCTTCAAATTTATTATCATTGATCATCGGCGCAAAGACAATGATGTCGGGCGATGCGCCGATGATGCCTTCCGCGCTGTAGCGGGGGTAATTGGCCATGTCAGCGCCCGCAACATTAATACCCCCGGCACGCTCAACGACTTCGTTGATTAATGTACCCCTGCCGGCTGTAACCATGGGCTCCAAGCCAATTTGAAAAAAAACACGAGGTTTATTTTTATGCCGGGTCTGTGCTGTGACACAATCCAGTCTTTTTTGAAGTGTATTGACAAGCCTCCTGGCATTTTTTTCCTGGCGGGTAATTTCACCAATCCGCAAAATGCTATTCAAAACTCCGCGCGTGTCGGAAGGATTTGTCACATAAACGGGAAGCCCAAGCCTCTCCAACTGCAGGACCGTTTCCCTGCGATTCCCGTCAGCAGTGGCAAGAATTAAATCCGGCTTCAACGAGACAATCTTTTCTATGGACGGATTGGTAAATCCGCCGATCCGCGGTTTTGAGCGCGCTGCGACCGGCCAGTCACAAAAAGTGGTTACACCAGCGATCCTGCTTTCAAGGCCGAGCGCATAAAGAGTCTCCGTGATGCCGGGCGCAAGGGAAACAATTCGCCGCGGTACGGAATGGATCCGGACGAGACGGTCTGTTTCATCTTTAAATTCAAGAGCGCAGGATACATCTTCACAGATCGTCAGCAGCAAAACGGCTAATAAAAATATTAACGTCTTCTGAGGGTTTGTTAATCGTTTACCCATAATTTTTTGCTCATTTCAACATCAGCCACACAATGGTTTTGTTGCTATCAATAATGCTAGTCTCCGGACACGGCAATAGATGAAACGTCTCTTATCGCAATCCAATGAATCATCACTTCATCCAGGTCCAATCAATACACAATGGTCAATCAAACACCTCGCAGCAAGCTGCGGAGAATTAACGCTCGTCCCGCGTGAGCGGGATTAAAATTCATAGGACACGCTTCCGAAAACAGACCTTCCCCTTCCCGGATATCCGCACATCGTACTTTTGAAAGTCGTCTGATCGGTAAAAGACTGCAGACGAACATCGTATTCCCTGTCAAACAGGTTATAACCGGCCAGTGACAAAATCCAGTGTTTGAACAGACGCTGTTCGATCTTTAAATCCGCTGTCCAGTATGACCCGATGGTATAGTTTATGGTTTGCGTATCAGGATAGGCGGTGGTCTCTGTATTATAAACAATCTGGTCGCCCACATACCGCAAAGTGGCCGTTGCGGTCAGCCCGAAATTACTCTTGTACGTCAGGTCGCCTTTGAATTGATTCTCCGGTGTCATGGTCGCGCGCCGTTTTACCATGATATACTGAAAATCCGGTGGAATAGCGGGCGGCCATCCGTAATCCTGCCTTAAATAGTCACGGTTTTCCTCTTCCGCGTTCGTGTAAGTATAACTCAACCCCAATGAAAGTCCGTAGAAGGGCCCGACCTTGAGCCCCGCCTCAATGCCATCCGCCGTGTAGCCGGCCAGGTTGATGGGACTCCATACCCCCTGCGAATCCGGTTCCCACTGGATTTTATCATCCACATTCCAGTGAAAATACGATATCGTCATGAATAATTTGTCTTTAAACAGTGACTGCTCAACAGTAACATCCGTATGCCAGCCGTTCTCAGGCTTAAGATCGGGGTTTCCCCTGTTGTAAGGATCGGCTGGCCAATACAGATCGTTTAGCGCAGGCGCCAGGAAGTGTTTCCCATGAGTGATCTTCAACGCTGTTGTTTCAAACGGATTAATGACCATGCCTATGCGGGGCAGGTTTTCTGAACCGAAGGCGGAGTGTATTTCATGACGGAAACCGGCAAAAGCTTTCCCGTATTTAAAAGGCCTGTATTCAGCTTCCATAAAATACCCCTGTGTAAACACATGAGCCTCTATCGTCGAATCGGACCCGTCGCGAAGACCCAATGAAGCCAGACCGTAACTTTGATTCTTCCAGTTGAAATCCTTGTACTCGAAACCCAGCAGCAACTGGGCCCCGTCAAAAGGATAAATATCCAGATGACCATCTGTTCCCAACACCCGGTTTGTCACCCAGTTCTCCGCCCCTGTCCCGTCGAATGCGTAGCGGGCATAGTTGTAATTCTCCAGGTTTGTGTAATAACCCTTCAGATCATAGCCGAACCATTTGATTGGTTTTCCCTTGACGTTCAAGACCAGATGTCCGTCTTTATCACTGCTGTGGTCCAGCAGAGTTGACGACTCGCTATTGTAAAATCTATCCCCCGCGACATAATAATCCTGTGTGCCTGCAGGCGGTTTGACACCCGGCACACCGTAGGATCGGTCTATATAATCGCCGTAAAGACTGATATGGATTTTTTCTTTCTTGTCAAACAACAGCTTCAGGGATACGTCATTCTGCCGAAGCCAGCTGTTGTCCCTGAACCCGTCTGTCTCGGTTCTGCCGGCAGTCAGGTAATATCCGAAATCGCCGACGACAAACATCCCGTTTTCCGCCGCCAGGCGATAGGTGTTCTGGGTACCGTAACCGGCGCTGACCTTCAGATCCATTTTGTCCCTTGACGGTTCCCTGGTAATGATATTGACGGTTCCAGCCATGGCCCCCGATCCGTAGAGAAGCGAACCGGAACCTTTTACGGTTTCGATCCGCTCGATGTTGTCGACGGGAATCTTTCCAACATCCGCAACACCCAGTGACGGTGAACCGACGTTGACGCCGTTGACCAGCACCTGGGTCGCGTTGCCCCGCATGCCGCGAATATGAATCTCCTGTGTCGATCCACCGTAATTGCCGTAGGTCTGCCAATCCATCCCCGGTTCACCCGCCAGCAGCTCCCCAATCGTTTTCGCTCCGGAGGCCTGAATATCTTTCATGTCCTTGATAACAACGGCGTTGGGTATGTCTTTCCGTATCGAAGGAAGCTTCGTGGCAGATACCACCACCTCTTCCATACGGATAGCCCCGTTGGAAGATTCACCTTTTTGCGCTTCTTCCTTTGGCATCAAATCTTCCTGCGAGTCACCCTTCTGTGCCTTTTCGGCAGAAATCGTGTCTTCCGGAGAATCACCCTCCGGTGCCGCAAAGACAAAACTGACTGAACCAGTGATAAAAAGGAATAAAAAAAGAATAACGACTGATTTTGGAAATTGCTTCATGGACCTTCTCCTTTCCCCCTCGGGAACAAAGTTTATGGTGACTGTCCATAAAGTCTCCTGGCTTGCGGCGACCTACTTTCCACGCCTTCCCGACGTCATGCGTCAGTGACATTTTGTGGATTTCGTTCCGCTTACAGTTGCGGGGCAGCGCCGGATTTAAACCGGCTTCCTTTTCTTGAACAGCCTTGTTCAGGTTAACAATGTTACTCGGGTCGAGCCGTTATGTGGATTGAGGTCAATCCCGACTTCAACATCGTAAACCTCTTTCATGTTTCGCGCGGTTAAAACATCCGCGGGAGTTCCTATAGCATATTTTTTCCCTTTGTAAAGCAAAAGAAGCTGGTCGGCGTTTTGAGCCGCCAGATTGACATCGTGTGTGACAAAAATTACTGTCAGGTGGCGGTCCCGGTTCAATTGCCTCAGCAGGGACAGAAACTGTGCCTGATGTTTCAAATCGAGGAAAACCGTGCTTTCATCCAACAGCAGAATTTTCGGCTCCTGCGCCAGAGCGCGGGCGATCAGCACGCGCTGCCGTTCACCCGCTGAAAGCTCATTGAAACGACGGTGGGCAAAGGACAGGCAGTCGGTCTGGGCCATGGCTTCTCGGGCGATGCGGTAATCCGACCTGGCTTCAAACGCCAGTGACCCCAGATAAGGGAAACGGCCCATCATGACAATTTCTTCTGCAAAAAACGGGAAAATGGCGGGTGATTCCTGCGGAACTATGGCCACGGTCCGGGCAATCTCGCGTCGCGTCCAGTGCGTTGTATCTTTGTCTTCGATGAGCACCCTGCCGGAAAGTGGAAACAACGTGGCATTGATTAATTTAAGCAGCGTGGTTTTTCCCGATCCATTGGGCCCGATCACAGCGATGATTTCGGCCCTGTCCAAGCCTAACGAGATATCTTCCAGCACGGGCTTGTCCGCGTAGCGAAAGGAAATGTTCTGGGTACAGAGAATCGACATTACCCGCGCTCCTTCCTTCTCATGAGAAAAATAAAGTAGGGAGCGCCGCAAAGGGCGGTGATCACCCCGACGGGCAATTCCGCAGGCGAAAGAACGGTTCTGGCCAGCGTATCGGCCACCACCAGAAAGGAAGCGCCGAAGAGCGCCGCCGCGGGGAGCAGCAGACGGTGATCGGAGCCGAACACCAGACGCATCATGTGCGGCACCATGATGCCTATGAAACCGATAATACCGGCAAATGAAACAGCCACGGCCGTAATCAGCGACGTGACGATTAACAAAAGATACTTTGTCGCAAGGACATTCACACCAAGCTGCAGGGCTGTCTCTTCCCCCTGAACGATTAAATTCAGTTTACGGGCCTGAGCGTAAAGCAGGACGAAACATGCCGCGAAGCATAACGCGGCCCCGAGAATCTCCTTCATGGACGCCCGGGACAGATCGCCCATGAGCCAGAAGCTGATGCTGTGAAGTTCCATGCTGTTGACAACCGAAAGAGCAAAGAGAATCGCGGCGGAAAAAAAGGCGTTCACCACCACACCGGCCAGCAGAAGCGAATTGTCCAGCAGCACGCCTTTGGGTCCTCCGGCCACAATAAAAACCAGAAAAACGGTCACCAACGCGCCGCAGAAGGCCAGAAAGGGCACGCCCAGATAAAAGGAAGATGCTCCAACGACAATGCCGACAATCGCTCCCAGCGCCGAACCGCCGGAGATACCCAGCACGTAAGGATCAGCCAGCGGATTGCGCAAAAGTGCCTGAAACACAACCCCTCCCAGCGACAACGACGCCCCCACGATGCCGGCAAATAAAATTCGCGGCAGCCGTACGGAAAATAAAATCAATTCTTCTTCGGATGTCCCGGACGCGTTGCCGAAAATCGCACTGGAAACCGCCGCGGCCACATCCGCAGGCGCGATATGGATGGCGCCCAGGCAAAGCGCAGCAAAGCAAATCATCAAAAACAGCAGAAACAGAAGCGCGCTGATTCGCAATACGCGTGATAAGGTTACACGACGATAAATGATGTCTTTTCCCTCCTTATTTGCCGGGAATTCTAGAACCTGTCGATACGCTTTGCGGCATTTTTAATCAAGAGAATTTTCTGACAGCGGAATCCCTATCCGCAACGGTCTGGTTTTTGTATAGTCTGGTGGGAGTCCTTTTATGCCCGCCTTTTTCCAACCGGTGCCAGATAAATGGTGAATTCCTCATCACCGTCCACGCCCAGAAGCTCATCACACGCCTGCTGATCATAAGCGGCAACGGCACAAACGCCTGCACCGATGGTCTGGCCGGCCAGATAAAGATTCTGACAGACATGACCGGCGTCAATGGCAATGACTTTGTGTGCCGCCAGATCGTAGCGCCACTCCATTCTTTCCGGAATCGCCGTCCAGAAAAATGTGACGGCAGAAGTGGCAATGAAGTCCTGTCCGAAACACGCCATGGCCGCTTTATGGCCGATCTGCGCGTCTAGCCGAAGCTGAGCAAGCTGTCCGTCAAAAGGCAGATAACGGTAAAGACCGGCTGAAAGTGTATGCACACGATTGACGACCAGATAGGTTTCCAGTGAATGACGGGCGCCTGCAGAGGGAACCGTCCGCAGTGCGGATTCGGCCGACAGGATTCTCCGGATGCCCTGGGTAGCCCACAACAGCGCGGAAACCTCCTCAAGAGTCAGAGGAACGGCCGCATACTGACGAACGCTCTCGCGTAAAGCAACTGCTTCGCTCACCGGCATTTATTCTACACGACGGATGGGAGTGAACCGACGACAGACTCGTATCGATATGACGGTCCATTTGTGTTAGACGGGAGAGTGACGATCCGGGCGATCGCTCATGATC
>JAQVLL010000092.1 GCA_028704195.1 Smithellaceae bacterium | reverse complement strand
ATTGGCCGACGTTTCCAGAGGAGCATGCAGCCAGCCCAGCCGGTTGGAAATCTCCTGCGGCGATGGTTTCCAGACACGGAAATCGTTTGCCCAGATCCGCGCGGCAATATTACTGCGCCGCATTTTATCCAATGCGTTGTTTACAGCGCTTTGATAGGAACCCAGTAAAAAAGAAACGCCCGCCGTTTCCATGACGTTCTCCTTCTTTAACGAACAGGCAGCATTTCTCTTGCTGCCGCGACGATATTGGCGGACGTAAAGCCGAACTTCTCATAAAGCACCGGCCCCGGAGCGGACGCTCCGAAGGTATCCATTCCGATGATTTTACCCCCAAGTCCTGTATAATGCTCCCACCCCAGCTTGATGCCGGCTTCCACGGCAATCCTGGCGGTCACTTCCGGGGGTAATACGGAATCACGGTATTCCGGAGGCTGACGATCGAATATTTCCCAGCTGGGAAGCGATACCACGCGAACCCTTACGCCCTCTTCGGCAAGGGCGCGGGCTGCCGAAAGCGTGATGACAACTTCCGAACCTGTGGCCATCAGGATCAACTCCGGATTCGTTGACGACTCCCACAGAATGTACCCGCCCCGGTGCACACCGGAAGCCGGAGCACAGACAGAGCGATCAAAAACCGGCAAGTTCTGCCGGCTGAAAACCAGGGTGGTCGGGCCTTCTGTATTGGTGAGCGCAAGGCGCCAGGCTTCCAGGGTGTCATTGGCATCCGCAGGACGCAAAACGGTCATATTGGGAATTTGACGCAGATTCATGATTTGTTCAACGGGTTGATGTGTGGGGCCGTCCTCACCCACACCAATGCTGTCGTGTGTAAAAACAAAAATGACGCGAAGCCCCATCAGAGCGGCTAGGCGCATGGGCGGACGCATGTAGTCGGCAAAGGTCAAAAAAGTTGCCGTGTAGGGGATCATTCCGCCGTGCAGCGCCATTCCAACGGAAATGGCTCCCATCGCGTGTTCACGAACACCAAAGTGAATGTTTCGTCCGGAATAATCCCAGGCCCCGCCCACCATGCCGTGGAGACCCTCGCGGGGCTGATCCGGACTCTGAAAATCACCCAGGCCCTTGAGCCAGGTGAACGTGGAAGGATTCAGATCAGCCGATCCGCCGGCCAGTTCAGGGACGTTTGCTGCAATCGACTGCATGACCACCTCTGAGGCTTTGCGGGTGGCAACATCTTTGGATCCTGCAGCAAATTCGGCAAGCGAGGCGTCCCAGTTCAACGGCAGCTCACCGGACAGTGTTCTTTCAAGTTCATCAGCCAGAGCCGTGTCCTTTTGGCGGGTGGCCGCAATTAATTCAAGCCAGGCTTTTTCATTCTTCTTGCCGCGGGAGACCGCCCTGCGAAAATATTTACCGACATCTTCGGACACATAGAAGGGCTCTGCGGTTGGCCATGCACAAGTGTCTTTCGCACCTTGCAGTTCCTTTTCGCCCAGCGGTGAACCGTGGGCATCACAGCGGCCCTGTTTGCCGGGCGCGCCGTAACCAATGGTGGTCTGCACACAGATCAACGAAGGTTTGCCGTTTTCTTTTTTAGCTTTTTTAATGGCCCGGTCAATGGCGGCTACATCATTGCCGTCCTGAACTTTCTGAACCTGCCAGCCGTAAGACTTGAAACGCATTTCGATATTTTCGGTAAAGCACAATCCCGTGGAACCGGCCAGGGACACCTTGTTGACGTCATAAAGGACTATGAGTTTTCCCAGGCGCAGGTGGCCGGCCAACGCGCAGGCTTCCGACGCCACTCCTTCCATCATGTCACCGTCTCCGGCCATAACATAGGTG
Source organism: Smithellaceae bacterium (assembly GCA_028704195.1). Classification (GTDB taxonomy): domain Bacteria; phylum Desulfobacterota; class Syntrophia; order Syntrophales; family Smithellaceae; genus UBA8904. The sequence continues at coordinate 5,537 of JAQVLL010000092.1, read as the reverse complement.
TAATGATCAATAATGGTCTGTCCTTCGCGGTTGAACCGCGCCGCGAGATGCGCCTCGGCAACGGCCATGCCGACAGCATTGGCCAATCCCTGTCCCAGGGGGCCGGTCGTCACTTCCACACCCGCCGTATGTCTGTATTCAGGGTGCCCGGGGGTACGACTACCCCACTGGCGGAAATTTCTGATATCATCAAGCGAAAGATCATACCCCGTCAAATGCAGAAGAGCATACAAAAGCATGGATGCATGGCCTGAGGACAGGACAAACCGGTCACGATCCGGCCATTCGGGATTTTTAGGATTATGTTTGAGATGCTTCGTCCATAACGTAAAAGCCGCGGCAGCCGCTCCCATTGGCATTCCCGGATGTCCGGACTTTGCTTTTTCAATGGCATCCGCGGCCAGAAACCGTATGGTGTCTATACACTTTGTTTGTAAGTCGTTCTTGTCGGACATAAAGTCTCCTTCATAAATTTTGACGCTTCTCATTAAAACAAACGTCCAATTATTGCACGAAAAAAATTATCACGGACTTCTGGACAATTCATCATCGAGCCATGTTAAGTATTCTTTGCTGCCACTGATAATCGGCACAGCAATAATTTCAGGCGTTTCGTAGGAATGCAGTTTTTTGATGGCGGTTTCAACCTGCTGAAATAAGTCTTCGTGGGTTTTCACCAGGCAGAGAAATTCCCCGGAAAGCTCCACGTTGCCCTTCCATCGATAGATGCTTTCAATCGAGCCGGAGATCTGAACACAGGCAGCCAGCTTTTCTTCAACTAAATGTCGCGCGATGGCCATCGCCTGCTCCTTTGTTTCTGTCGTCGTCATCACCTGAATAAACGGCATCCTTCTACCTTCCTCCTTTACCCTTTATCCTTTATCCTTTTTTTGCCATCTCATACATCATGATCGCCGCAGCCTGAGGAAGACTGAGTGAATCGGCTTTACCGTCACCGGGAATCCGCCAGCGTTCATCCGCCAGCGCCAACAAATGCTCCGGCAATCCATGGCTTTCACTGCCCACAAGTAGAGCCGCCTTTTTTGCGGGAAGATGCGGTGCAATACCATTTTTCACGTCACTGCCAATAAAAAAGAAATCCCGTTTAATTTCAGGAAGCGCCGTTTGCAAATCAACATCCGTTAAAATGGACAAATGAAAGATGCTGCCCATGGACGCGCGGATTACCTTGGGATGCATGACATCCACTGAGTTCGCGCTCAACATCATTTTTGTAAAACCGAACCAGCGCGCGCTGCGCATCAACGCACCCAGGTTCCGGGGATTGGAAATTTCATGCCCGATCAGCACGTGTCCCCCGGCAGACTGCAGCCATGATGACCAGGTCGGCGTCTCTCTGTTTCTTACAATTGCAATCATTCCCTCCGGCTCTTTGTCCTGGCTCAGTTTTTTCCATTCCTGACTCTTCAGCCGGTAGACAGGGAGCTTCTCCTTCTCCTTCTCCTTCTCCTTCTCCTGAAACTGCGCAAGCAGTCTTTCCCATTGTGATATTTTGTCAGGCAATACCAGAACCGCTTCTGCCTGCCAATTACTTTTCAACAGCTCTTCAATAACTTTTGCACCCTCGACCAAAAACAGGCCGTATTTCCTGCGAAATTTGACTTCGGCAAGTTTCGACCATTTTTTCAACTGGCTTTGCGATATTTGTGGAAAGTCACTTTGCATTCTGATGCTACTCCTTCATCGTAACCGGAGGAACTTCGCCTTCCTCATTTTTCGGATCGGGCCAGATCAGCGAAGACACAATCGACACCAACAGGATGGAGGTAATGACAAGGAGCGATGCCGCTACCGGCACGTGGAAAAAATCCTCGATAAGCATCTTGACTCCGACAAAGGTCAGAATAGCCGCCAGGCCATAGTGGAGAAGATGAAACAGTTTCATCAAACCGGAAATCGCGAAAAAGAGCGAGCGAAGCCCTAAGATCGCGAAGACATTGGATGTGTAAATGATAAAGGGATCTTTGGAGATGGCCAGCACAGCGGGAATCGAATCAATGGCAAAAAGAATATCCGTGGTTTCCAAGGCAAGAAGAACGGCGAGCATCGGCGTGGCATACAGGACGCCGCGTTGGACAACAAAAAATCTGGCGCCGGAAAATCTGTTCCTGACCGGTATAATGTAACGCAAAAGTTTTATCGCGATATTTTTATCCGGATGGACTTCCGTCTGCTTGTTGAGCGCCATCTTGATGCCGGTGAAAATCAGGAAAGCTCCAAAAATATACATGACCCAGCTGAACGTATTGATCAGCGCTACACCTGCAAAGATAAAAACAGCTCGAGTCACCAGCGCCATTAAAATTCCCCAGAACAGCGCTTTGTGCTCGTAGGCGCGGGGAACGTTAAAAAAGCGGAAAATGAGCATAAAAACAAAAAGATTGTCAATGCTCAATGAATATTCAATAAGGTAACCGGCAAAAAATTCCATGGCCTTGCCATGGCCATAGAAAAAGTAAATACCCGCGCCGAACAGGAGGGCCAGCGTCACCCAGAAGAGGGTCCAGAGCATGGCTTCCTTCATTTTGATGACGTGGGACTTTCTGTTGAAGACACCCAGATCAAGGGCCAGCATGGCCAAAATAAAGACAGCAAAAAATATCCACCACCAGACCATGGTTTTTTCCTGATTACAATGAGCGGCCAAGCGCCTGGGCCGCGTTATGAATGATATCCCAGGCCGGACTGAAGGGCGGAGAGTATGCCAGATCCAGATAACCGATCTGATCAAGATTCATTTCCGCCCAGAGTGCGACGGACAGTGCGTTGATCCTGCCCACCGCTCCGGCGACACCTACCGCCTGCGCGCCCAGAAGTCTGCCCGATGATTTGTCGGCCGTCAGCTTCAGACCGATTTTTCTCAAACCCAGCGCAGGCGCCATGGCGCTTCCCCAGGTGATATTGCTGACCGGTGAGAAGCCCGCAGCAGTGGCCTCCTTTTCAGAAAGACCCGTGGCGGCGCATTCCAGATTGAACAGCCGGAATGACTGGGCACCTACAATACCGTCAAAGGTGAGAGGCTTGCCGCCGATGTTGCGTCCGGCGACACGACCCTGTTTATTGGCGATGTCCCCCAGGGGGATGTTTACCCAGCGGCGGCTGACTTTATGAAACGATTCACAGCAATCGCCGGCGGCATAAACATTTTCCAAGGAAGCCCGCTGAGCAAAGTTCACCGCTATGGCCCCGGATGAACCGACTTTTAAACCGATAGACTGTGCCAGGCTCGAATCCGGCCGGACACCGATGGCCAGCAGGACCAGATCCCCTTCATACTCACCTTTGTCCGTGACAACGCGAAGCGGCGCGTTTATACCTTCTTCGATTGCCTGTGCCATGGCATTGCCCACAAATTCCACACCGTGGGCATGGAGTTCTTCCAGCATTATGGAAGAAAGGGCCCTGTCCCAGCGATTGGCCGGCACAGGATATTTGTGAATGATGGTTGTTTTGATGCCCGCAGCATGAAGCGATTCGCTCATTTCCAGTCCGATAAAGCCTCCGCCAATAATAACAATGCGTTTCGCGTTTTTTTCCCGAAGCCAGGTTTTGATAAGGATCGCATCCTCAAGATTACGCAGAAAAAACACACCGGGCAGGTCAATGCCGGGTATGTTCGGCACAATGGCTGACGTACCGGTGGCCATAGCAAGAAAGTCATAGGGGAAGCGGCGGCCGTCCTTTACTTCAACAAAGGCTTCTTTCGTATCGATGTTTACAACTTCCGCATGAAGCTGGACATCAATACCGCCTGTGCGGAATTTTTCCGGCGTCCTGGCAATCAGTTTATTGGCATCCTTGATCATGTCACCGATATAATATGGAGTTGGACAGGCAGAAAAGGATACAAATTGACCCATTTGCAAAATGGTAACATCCAGAGAAGGATCGTTCCGTTTCGCTTCTGCGGCAGTTGAACCCCCGCCCGCACCTCCTCCGATAATCACTAAATGCTTACCCATATTGACCTCCTGTTTATTTCCGTGGAATTGAAACCTGCCTGCGCCACAAAATGATGGCAACGCCTGCCAACATCATCAATATGCAAAGGACCTGACCCATTGTGTTGAACCCCAGCACAAATCCAAGGTGCGCGTCCGGTTCTCGGAAAAACTCGATAAAGAAACGCACCAGACCGTAACCAAAGATATAAAGACCAACGGTAAAACCGTCGAAAGGATTTTTGTTGCGGATCGGCCAGAGCACACAAAACAAAAGCAGGCCTTCAAACAAAGCCTCGTAAAGTTGCGAGGGATGGCGCAGGCTCCGCATTGGATCCAGGGGAAAATACATGCCCCATGGCACCGTGGTAACCCGGCCCCAGAGTTCACCGTTGATGAAGTTGCCCAGCCTGCCGAACATATAACCCAGCGGCACCGCTGCGCACAACCAGTCGCCGAATTGCCAGAGCTTGATTTTGTGTTTATGACAAACATAAATGGTGACCAGAGCAACCCCGATGAATCCGCCGTGATAGGACATTCCGCTCAACCCCACAAAGCGAAAGCCACTGGAGAAATCAAACGGCAGGATAATCTCCAGCGGATGGGCACTGAAATAGCTGAAATTGTAAAACAGGGCATAACCCAGCCTTGCCCCGACAATCAGTCCGACCATCACCCAGACCATGTAATCCTGCAGAAACTCCGTCGTAATGCTGATCTCTTTACGTTTAATCCGATAGGAAAAAAGGAAATAAACAACAGCGAAAGCGACCAGATACATCAGGCTATAATAACGAAGCTGAAAAGAGCCGATGCTGAAAAGCGAGGGGCTGATATGGGATGGCAGATGCTGCCAGGCGCTCACAAAAGATTCCATGGATATTCTTCCAGTTCCCGGGATTGCGCAATCCGTCAAAAGAAATCGTCACCCTGCTGATTATTTGAACAGATCTGAGGCATCTTGGGCTGCAGGCACAACCTGATAAATCAGTATGTCTGGCCTTTTAGGTCATCAAGATACAACTCGGCACTGTGCACGGCGTTGGCCCCGTCACCCGCGGCGGTGACAACCTGCCTAAACAGCTTGGAGCGGCAGTCTCCGGCGGCAAAAAAGCCTTCTGCATTTGTCCGCATGTTTTCATCGGTGATGATAAAACCTGTTTTATCCAAGTCCACCAGGCTTTTGAATATATCCGTGTATGGCAGGCGGCCGACAAAAATGAAAACCCCGTCGGCGGATATGTCCGAAAGGCCGCCGCTCTGAACATTTTTCACTTTGACACCGGTTACAAAATCAGCCCCGGTAATCTCCGAAACCGTTGAATTCCAGACAAATTCGATCTTCTTTTCCGCAAAGGCGCGTTTCTGCAACATTCCCGCCGCGCGCAGTCTGTCCCTCCGGTGAATCACGTACACTTTCTTGGCAAAATGAGTCAGGAAAAGCGCTTCCTGGATGGCCGTGTCGCCTCCACCCACAACAATCACGTCGCGATTCCGGTAGAAGGGGCCGTCACAGGTGGCGCAATAAGACACACCTTTTCCTGAAAATTCCGATTCCCCCGGCACGTCAAG
>JAQVLL010000091.1 GCA_028704195.1 Smithellaceae bacterium | reverse complement strand
ACTTATACAGAGGGCCCGTGCGTGAAAAGTCGTTCCGGTTCAGGTCCTATGAATATCTGCCTGCTGACGTACCGTGGGAACCCGACCTGCGGCGGGCAGGGTGTATACATCAAGCATTTAAGCAAGACGCTGGCCGATGAAGGACATCGGGTCGATGTGATTTCCGGACCCCCGTACCCCCATCTTGATGAAAATGTCCGCCTGATTAAAATGCCGAGTCTTGATCTTTATCATCCGGATCATCTTTTCCGGCCGGAAAAGATAAGCGATCTTGCCGACCCGCTGAATATATATGAATTTCTGAATGTCTGTACGGGCAGTTTTCCGGAGCCTTTTACCTTTGGGGAACGGGTGTATTCATACCTAAAGAAGCACAGCGGGGAGTACGACATTGTTCATGACAACCAGTGCCTTTCTTATGGAATCGGAAGGCTGGCGAAAAAAGTCATGCCGACCATCCCGACAATCCACCATCCCATTACGGTGGACAGGCAGGAGGATTACAAGGTGGCCAAAACGATCCGGCAGAGGTTCCGTGTATACCGCTGGTATTCGTTTATCAATATGCAGCTCAACGTTGCGCGTCAGTTTTCCCGGATCATTACGGTATCGGAATTCACAAAGAAGGATATTGCCAAAGAATTTTCACTGGACGAAAATAAATTCCGGGTCGTCCACAACGGTATCAATAACGAATTCTTTTACCCGAAGCAAAACGGCCCGCGACCGGAAAATTCCCTGATCGTGACAAACAGTGCGGACACGCCCTTAAAAGGCCTGAATTTCCTTCTGGAAGCTGTGGCGGAGATTCGGAAAAATCAGCCGATTCATCTGACGGTTATCGGTCAACCCAAGAAAGATGGAATCATTGAAAATCTGGTGTCCAGGTTGAGGGTGTCGGACATCGTTCGTTTTACAGGACGGATCGAAAATGAAGAGTTTGCAGATTATTATGCCAAGTCGACGATAGCCGTTGTTCCGTCGCTTTATGAAGGATTCGGCATTCCCGCGGCTGAAGCGATGGCGTGCGGTGTGCCGCTGATTTCCACCTCCGGAGGCGCTCTGCCCGAGGTAGTGGGTGACGCGGGAATTATTGTTCCCCCTGCTGACGCGAATGCGCTGGCACAGGCGATCCAGCATTTATTGCAGTCTCCGGAAGAACGGAAGAAATACGCTCAGGCGGGGCTGGCCCGTGTCAATTCAGTTTTCAGCTGGAAAAAGGCCGCCCAGGAAGTAGCGGAAGTCTATCGCGAGGCAATTCATGATTACCGTCGATCTTCATGAATTGTCGTTGAAGCCGGGTTATGCGATTCTGGACGCCGGTTGCGGCAGCGGCAGGCATTTGCGCGCCCTGGCAAAGATGCCCGGTTTGAAACTTTTCGGAATTGACCGGAATCCATCCGACGTGGAAGATGCCGTCAGGGCTCTAGAAGAGATGCCGGATGCTGTTGCCCGTGATTTTTCGGTTACGTGTGCCGACGTAACGAAGCTGCCTTTTGACGATGAGTTTTTTGACTGTGTGATCTGCTCGGAAGTTCTGGAGCATATTCCGGAGCATGATGCCGCGTTAAAAGAGTTGGTTCGCGTGCTGAAGCCGAATGGGACAATGGTCGTGAGTGTCCCGAGATATTTTTCGGAACGCATCTGCTGGATGATTTCTTCTGCGTATTCCAGCGATGAAGGCGGGCATATCCGCATTTACAGGAAACAAGAACTGCAGAAAATGCTGGCCCGGCACGGCATGAAATGCTGGAAGATTAATTACAAGCATGCGCTGCACGCGCCTTACTGGTGGCTGAAATGCATGGTTGGCATTAAAAATGAAGAAAACGGCCTGGTGAAGCTTTATCACAAATTTCTGGTATGGGATATGTTCTGCAAGCCCAGAGGAGTGCGGTTTCTTGAGGAAACGCTGAACCCGCTGATCGGCAAAAGTATCGTGTTTTATTTAAAAAAAGGCTGAGAATATGGATTTGAATTTATCAATCATTGAAGCGCTGAAACCCATTGAGGTGGAAAAAGTCGCCGATTTTATTACTGCCATGCAAAAAAACAGCGGGGAGATCCCCTGGTCGGCCGGCGGCAAAACGGATCCCTGGGACCATATCGAAAGCGCGATGGGTTTAAGCGTTGCCGGATATTTCAGCCAGGCTGAAAAAGCTTATCAGTGGCTGATCAAAACTCAACTTCCCGATGGAAGCTGGTGGTCGGAGTCCAAGGATGGAGTGATCATCAACGCGACAAAAGAGACCAATTTTGCCGCCTATGTTGCAGTGGGCGTTTATCATCATTATCTGATCACGGAGAATATTGATTTTTTAAAGACCATGTGGCCGACCGTGTCCCGCGGCATTCAGTTCGCGATCAACATGCAGGCCCCTGACGGGGAAATTTACTGGGCCAGGAATCAGGCCGGGGTTATTGACAAAATGGCGCTTCTCACGGGGTGCAGTTCGATCTACATGAGCATCAAATGCGCACTGGCGATTGCCGGCGAGCTGGGGATCAGACGATCGGGCTGGCAGAAAGCCTCCGAGCGCCTGGGCGAGACTATCCGCAACCGGCCTGATCTGTTCAACATGATCAAATCGCGTTTTTCCATGGACTGGTATTACCCGATTCTGTGTGGAGCCGTTACAGGGGACGAAGCAAAAAAACGCATCGATCACCTCTGGGACAAGTTTGTCGTGCCGGACTGGGGAGTTCGGTGCGTAAGCGACCGTCCCTGGGTCACGATGGCTGAAACATCGGAATTTATCCTGACACTGGCCGGCATTGACGATCTGACACGCGCAAAAACCATTTTCAGCTGGCTTAGCGACAAGCGCTATCCAGACGGGTCCTACTGGATGGGCGTGACGTTCCCCGACAGCGTGATCTGGCCGGAAGAAAAAACAGCATGGACGGCCGCGGCCGTGCTTTTGGCCTGGGATGCCATCAACGGCGTAACGCCCGCCGCGAAAATATTCAATCATCGCTACTGGCAGGAACGGCAATAACATCTTCTGAAAATCTTACCGCATTGTTCCGAAGGTTAATTTTTACGATAAAACGATACACTATTATCCGGGAGAGAGAAGCAACTTGCAGAAGGATCATCGTCCCTATTACCTTAAAAGGCTGAGCCATAAATTCGAAAGGTGGTACGCTCATCATTTCCTGGCTCCACAGTGCGAGTATTTCGGTAGCAACCTGGTTTTTATGAAACCCTGGGGAGTGGAAATCTATGGCGGATCTGTGTCGATCGGCGATTATACGACCCTGATTGCCACCATGGACAAAAGGATCCGGTTGACCTCCTGGATGGCCAATGAAAAATCAGGAAAAATTGTCATCGGAAGCCACTGTCTGGTTTGTCCGGGGACCAGGATACAGTCGGCCTCGGCAATCCACATCGGCAACGACTGCATGATGGCGCAGAATGTAGTCATTACCGATGCTGACTGGCACGATATCTACGACCGCAGTGCATCCATCGGGAACACGGAAGAAGTCGTGATCGGCAACAACGTGTGGATCGGCGACAGCGCTATGATCTGCAAAGGCGTTCACATCGGGGAGAATGCCATTATTGGCGCCGGTTCCGTTGTCGTGAAGGGCATTCCGGCCAATGCCATCGCCGCGGGCAATCCCGCTTCCGTCCTGAAGTACCTGGATCTGGATAAGCCGATCCGGTCCAGATCGCAGTGGATGTCTGATCCCAAAAAGCTCAACGATTATTTTGATACGGTCGAACGGATCATGCGGGAAAATAATTCATTGTTCGGGTGGATTCGATCCATCCTGTTCCCGAGAAAAGGAGATTGAAGAATGCGCGTCGCGATTATAGCCGCCCCCTATCCACTGGAAGAATTTCCTTCACCTCCGCTGGGCATATCGTATGTTGCCGCGGCATTTGAAGCGGCCGGATGTGAAGTACGCATATTTGACTATATCATTTCCTGCTATTCAAAAGAGAAGCTGGCCGGGCAGCTGGCCGACTTTCAGCCGGATGCCGTGGGCGCCGGTTCGGTCACTATGAATTTTTATGAAGCGCAGAAAATTCTGCGCGATGTCAAGAGCCTTGATCCGGACATGCTTACGATGATGGGCGGTCCGCATGTTTCGTTTACCGTGGAAGAGACGCTCAGGACTTATCCGGAAATCGATTTGATCTTTATCGGTGAGGCGGACGATACGATTATCGATTTCGCACCGCTTATCCGTCAGAAAAATCAATGGCGAAATGTGCAGGGCATCGCGTTTCGTGAGGGTGAAGAAATCATCAATACGGGCCGCAGGGATTTCATCCTGGAGGTTGACCGTATCCCCATGCCGGCAAGACATTTGCTGCCCCTTTCGCGTTACCGGGCGTTAGGTTATCCGGTCAGCATGATTACCGGTCGGGGATGTCCGCATGGCTGCATTTTCTGCCTGGGACGAAAGATGGTCGGATCGAAAGTCCGCCGCCGCAGTGCAGGGCTGGTGCTCGATGAAATGGAACATATCGCGGCCATCGGATTTAATCGCATCAATATTGCCGATGATCTCTTCGCTTCGGACACAAAACGGGTCAAGGAAATATGCGGAGGAATGAAGGATCGAAATCTGAAAATGAGCTGGAGCGCTTTTTCCCGCGTGGATACCGTCACGCAGGAGATGTTCGACGCTATGGCCGGTGCCGGGTGCGACAGCATCAGTTTTGGCATTGAGTCGGGCTGTCCCGAAATGCTCAAAAGGGTCCGCAAGGGAATTAAACTCGAACAGGCACAGGATGCGGTCAGGATGTGCAAGCAGGCGGGGATGCTGCCGCACGCTTCATTCATGGTCGGTTTGCCCGGTGAGACCCGGGAGAGCCTCGCGCGGACGGATGAGTTTGCCAGAAGCCTGAATATTCTTTACGGGTATCATTATCTTGCACCTTTTCCCGGCACGACGTTGTGCGAAAAAGTCGGCAAATACGATCTGGAAATATTGACCAGGGACTGGTCAAAGTATGATGCCAACGACGCCATTGTCAGAACAGCATCTCTTTCTCCACAGGACATCCGTGATTTCGTTGCCATCTATGAAGCCGAGATGAATGGTGACTGGCAAAAAGTTGTAGACAGTTACAAAACGGGCAGAAACACTCCCCGAGATGATTTACGCGTCCAGGGTCATCACCGGATGAACATCACCTTTGCCATTCTCAAGCAAGACCTCATTGAAAACCTGGGGTTCATCGATGCAAAGTCGATCAACGGCGACGGTGTCGATGCCTCAAGGATATTGTCAGAGAGACTCAAAACCGCCATTTCCGGCGATCCGGAGATCATTGAAAGCACCGTCAAGGATTTTATTTCCCGGGGCTATCTGACACAAGATCCAAGCAACAAAGGATGCACCTGGCGATGGACGTGAGGCAATGCTGCAGTGCTGGTTATTTCTGATATTTTTCGAAGAAAATATCGATGTGGTCGCAAGCAATCTGTTCTCCGCCCGGTCCTATGCCAATTCATTTCCGTGGAGTCCAGAATTCATCCGGCTCGTTTCAAATGTGATGTATGACTGCATGCCATGGTGAATACGGACAGGCACTCAGGTTTTTCTTTTCAATATGCCAACGGATTTAAACAGCGGCCGAACATCATATACACCGGATGAAACGGCTTTTTGATACACCAGGTATGGAGCCTGACCACCCTGTGTGGGATCGGGGAAAATATCATGAAAAACCAGATAACCGCCGGGCATGACGTGTCTGGCCCATATTTGGTAGTCGTTCAGGACGGATTCATAGGCGTGGCTGCCATCGATGAAGATAAGTCCCAATGCTGTGTTCCACGCGCGGCCAATTACTTCCGACCGGCCGATGATGGGGGCCACGGCATCGCCGAGATCAAAATCATCGATGGTTTTACGAAACAGGCGCAGGGTGTCGATTTTCCCGGTTTCTTTATCCAGTAAATCAGGATCGAAATATTCCTGTCCGGGCTGCTGTTCCTCCGATCCCGTGTGATGGTCAATGGAAAACAGAACGGTCTTATTTTCCCTGCAGGCGGTCCCCAGAAAGACGGCCGATTTCACGCAGTAGCTGCCGATTTCCAGGCAGGGCGCGGATTTTGAGGCTTCCCGGGCCAACCTGTAAAGAAGCTCAGCCTCCTTATCATCTAAAAAACCTTTGATATTATGAACTTTAGTCAAATCAATATTCAATCGCGGCCATCCTAAAAATTGATGATCCTTTCATAAACCCGCTCATCACAAATTGCAACCCAAAGATGACTGGCGGTTATTATTCTTTAAAGCATTTTTCTGCTTGATATATCCTATATGTAGTGGTATTAACATAAAGCAACCCCAATATATAGCGTAATCAGGGGTAATTATTTCTTCTTTATTCATGCCGGGAGGGGGGGTAAATGAATACCAAGATCAGAAAGAGGGACGGCCGTTTAGTCAAATTCAATGCGGATAAAATCACCAGCGCCATTGCCAAGGCCTGCGTTGCTACCGGTGAATTTGACGTGAAAGAGGCCCGCAAACTGACCATCAAGGTGCTTAACCTTGTAGAGCAGTTGTTCAACGGAAATATTCTTTCCGTTGAAGAAATACAGGACATTGTTGAAGAAGTTCTTCTGCAATCTCCCTACCGCAAAACCGCCAAGGCCTATATTATTTATCGTGATCAGCATTCACGCCTCAGGGACATCACCAACAAAATGGAGGTGGACCTCGTGGATCAGTATTTAAAGAAGTCTGACTGGAAAATTAATGAAAACAGTAATATGGACTATTCGCTGCAGGGGCTTAACAATTACATTTCATCCGAAGTCAGCAAGGTTTACTGGCTCAACGAAATTTATACACCGGAAATCCGCAAGGCGCACAGTGATGGTGATTTTCATATACATGACTTGAGTCTGCTTTCTGTATATTGCGTTGGGTGGGATTTGTTCGATGTCCTGATGCAGGGGTTTCGCGGCGTGTCCGGCAAGGTGGAAAGCAAGCCCGCCAAACATTTGCGAAGCGCCCTGGGACAGGTGGTCAATTTCTTTTATACCCTTCAGGGTGAGGCGGCGGGCGCGCAGGCCTTTTCCAATTTTGATACCCTGCTTGCGCCGTTTATCCGCTATGACGGTTTAAGTATCAAGGAAATCAAGCAGGCGCTTCAGGAGTTTATTTTTAACATCAACGTTCCGACAAGAGTCGGCTTCCAGACGCCGTTTACCAACGTCACCCTCGATCTGACGGTTCCAAAATATTACAAGGATCAGCACGTCATCATCGGCGGTAAACCCCAGAAGGAAACCTATGGGGAATTCCAGGAGGAACTCGATCTGTTCAACAAGGCGTTTCTGCAGGTGATGGCTGAAGGCGACGCCAAGGGCAGGGTGTTTACCTTTCCCATTCCCACGTACAGCGTCACGAAAAATTTTGACTG
>JAQVLL010000090.1 GCA_028704195.1 Smithellaceae bacterium | reverse complement strand
CGGATCAATGTTTTTCCCATCACCGTACCCCCTTTGCGCGAAAGGATGACTGATCTTTTGCCCCTGGTGGACTATTTTATTGATAAGTTAAACAGAAAACTGGAACTGGCCGTCCGCGGTATGGACGATGCCGTCATAGAATTGCTTATGCGGCATTCCTGGCCCGGCAATATCCGGGAGCTGGAAAACCTGATGGAAAGAATGATGCTGGTGGCAAAAACGCCCGTGATTACGGTCGGGGAAGTGCCGCCGGAATTTCAGGCCAATCTGCAGGAAAATGTTATTCCTCTATCGGTTGGAGATAAAGCATCTTTCAAAGACTTTATACGCAAGCACATGGAAAACGTGGAAAAACAGATGATTATCAAATGCCTGGAAGAATCAGGCGATAATGTCACCAGGGCCGCAAAACAATTGGGCATCAGCCGGAAAGGCCTGCAATTAAAGATGATTAAATTCAACCTCCGCAAATAGCCACACGACGCGCGCCGCTCATTCACCCACTGCAATAGCAGAAGAAGAAAGATAATTCTCCGTTTCAAGGAAGGGAAAGATCGCAATGAAAGCCTTGACAACCTGAGGATCGAAATGGGTGCCGGAATTGGCCAGAATCTCCTGTTTGGCCTGAAGCGAGGTGAACGCTTTCCGGTAGGGACGATCGGTAGTCAGTGCATCATATACATCTGCCACCGCGATAATTCTGGCGCCCAGCGGAATATCCTCCTGTGCAGCCTTGTAGTAGCCGCTCCCGTCAAATTTTTCATGATGATGAAGAATGATGGGCAGGATATCTCCAACGGTTTCCCCCAACGGTTCGAGCATATTGACGGCCAGCAAAGTATGTCGTCGAATGTGGCTTCTTTCCTGTGCCGTCAAAGCGGTGACTTTCTGCAGGACAGACTCACTCACGCCGACCTTGCCCAAATCATGCAAAAGTGCGGCTATCCTGATATTTTCAACATCCAACTGATTGAGCTTCATCTTCTTGGCGATCATTTTAGCGATGATGGAAACGCGGTGGGAATGGCTCTGCGTGTAATTGTCAGCCGATTCAATCACCAGCGACAGCATTTCAATAATGCCGCTGTATGTCCTTTGCAGTTCTTTCTGGGATTGCTCTTTTTTCTCATAAAGCAGACCCATGCAATAACCTGTGAAAATCAGAAAAATTCCCCAGGTAATCAGATCGAGCCACTTGTAAAACTCTGCATTATTTCCTAAACCGGCGGCAAAACTTTGGGGAAACAGGTAGGCCATCAGACAGACGGCCACAACGGAAAAAATGGCCGACACAACGGCGTAATGCTTGCCGAAAAAGTACGCACCCAGCAAAACCGGCAGATAGAAAACATTTAAGAAAGCCCGCTGGTTGATCACAAAGAAATAGATAAACAAGACAATGGCCACCAGCAGTAAAATGATGATCAGCTCTTTGTCAAAATTGAACCTGCTTTTAATAATACTTTTATCCATGAAAAAATCTCCGTGTTCAGCATTGTGCCAAAAGTTTAAACCGGCAGAAAAACCACATGCCGTAACCCTAATTTAGATTCAGGGTGGGTTCAATACGTTTGACCAGTTCTTCCCTGCTTACCGGTCTGGCCATAAATTCGCGTCCACCCCCCGTACCCGAATCTTTTTTTACCAGCGCTGTAATGAAAGTAATGGGGATGTTTTTGGTCCGGTCGTCCAGAAGCAGTTCCTCCGCAACCTCTGCCCCGGATAAATCGGGCATCATGACATCCAGCCCGATCAGGTCCGGCTTGTAAATTTTGGCCAGTCTCAGTCCTTCTTTACCGCTGCTGGCGGTTATGATTTTAAAATCATGCGTTGGATTGGTTTCAAGATTGAGCTTTGTGAAAAAGGTAAAGGATTCTTCATCATCGACGGCCAGAATACGGATAGGCTTTTCCACAGCAACACCCCCTAGATCATTTGGCTACAGGCAGATTGATGGCAACGTTAGTACCTTTCTCATTTTCACTTTCATCGTATATGATTCCGACGTGCATGTCAATAATTCCCTTGGAAATAGTAAGCCCCAGGCCGGTATTGCCGACAGCCTTCGTGGTGTAAAATGGATCAATGATATGATCTATTTCACCTGCCGGAATGCCGCGGCCCGTATCCCTGAAAGAAAGCTCCAATGCCTCTTTACCGTCTGCATTTTTACCTGCCTGACCCTGATGATGAATTTTCCATTCTGTTCCACGGCTTCAATGCCGTTGACAACCAAATTGACAAAAACCTGCATCATCTGGCTGCCGTCAACGGCAAATCTTTGGCAGGTCCGCCTGGTAATCTTTAATCAGTTCATGACACATGAATTGACAGGATGGCTTCCCGTTCATCGCTCCTCTTCGGGCAGATTCACCCGTCCGTCATCAAATCCCTGTCAAACACCGGAAACACCATGCCCTGTATCGCGCAGTTGGCATGCACAGCCCGCAGGGCGCTCCCGCGGCCAAACACCTTCTCCTGCCCCGTTTAAATATTGCTCGCCACAGCATAAAGCCGGAGGAATACACAAATTCCAATCATCGTCTGCAGCAAACGGTATAAGCAAACATTGTGGATCCTCACGGCTATGGTTTCCTCGGTTTTCTGTTTCTCGACCTCGGTCTTCCATTAGAGGGTTTGGACCTGGGTTTTGGCCGGACCGGGCTTGCTTCGTCCAGAACATCGGCCGTGGGTTGAGCAGGCGGCGTATGCAGGGACTGCTGATAATAATCGTCGAGCAGCATGGCGACAACCGCCAGCTCGTCTTCAGATTGCGCCAGATGGCGCACCAGCGGCACAAACCGTTTCAAACGCTCAATTTGAATATTATCGCGGCTGCGCAGGCGGGCTTCCAAAAGCGCGGTAATGCGCTCGGCAACAACTCTTTCGAGTTCTTCATCATCGGGCAACGGACGTTCTTCCATGTGGATGTTGTAGTAGCGGGCAATGCCTTGCAGCTTGAACTTTTCCATTTCCGCAACGAGCGAAATGACCACACCGCTTGACCCCATCCTTCCCGTACGGCCCGCCCGGTGAATATAAGCTTCGGGGTCTTCCGGCGGCTCATACTGAAAAACATGCGATAAATCTGGAATATCAATACCGCGCGCTGCAACGTCGGTGGCAACCAGAAATCGTAAAGCGCCACGGCGCACCCGTCCCATTACTTTTTCCCTTGCGCTCTGGGCCAGATCCGAACTCAACTCGTCTGCGTCATACCCGAAACGCTTCAGCACGACGGACAGATAATGCACGGTATCTTTGGTGTTGCAGAAAATAATCGCCGAAACGGGATTTTCAATTTCGATAATCCTCACCAGAGACCGTTCCTTGCGCATACCTGGCACAACATAATAAATATGCTCGCTTTCAGCGATATGCACCTCGTTGCCGCTTAAACTCAACAACACGGGTTCATGTAAAAATTGACTGGCCAGACGAATGACCTGCGGCGGGAAAGTGGCGGAAAACATACTGCTCGCAATTTTGCCGGTCGGAATATATTTGCGGATTTTAACCATGTCGGGATAAAAGCCCATGGACAGCATCCGGTCCGCCTCATCAAAAATCAACATTTTCAGATGATCCAGTGAAAGTGTGTTTTTCAGCAGATGATCGAGAATGCGCCCCGGTGTGCCGACCACCAGCTGGGCCCCGCCCCGGAACGCTTCCAGCTGGGCAGCGTATCCGACACCGCCGTAAACAACCGCCGTGCGCAGCTCTGTTTCCGCAGTCAACGTCTGCGCTTCCCGGAACACCTGCAGGGCCAGTTCACGGGTGGGCACTAAAACCAGCGCCTGGTCAACATTTTTTCGGGAATCGATTTTCTGCATAATCGGCAGCAGATAAGCTCCCGTTTTCCCGCTGCCGGTTCTCGACTGGATCATCACATCACGTCCGGCAAGCAGGTATGGGATGGCTTTGGCCTGAACGGGTACAAGGCTCGTCCAGCTTGCACGCCCGCAGGCCGCTTTTAGTTCCGGTATCAATTCTTCAATAGATATTTCCCCGGGTTCATCGGATAAAGGAGCATTCACCCCCTCGGGAGGCATTCCATGGCTCATAAAGATACAAACCTTTCTTCATTAAAATATTTATTAATATCATTTAGTTTAGTGCGCTTCAGGAATCAAGGAAAAACTTCTGGATCTTTTTTAATGTTTTATGCTTTTCCCGGCAAGAAAATATCTTGACAGTTGACAATGATTCATATAGCTTATTGTATAATTCGTCAGGGGTCAATTCAACCCTGCCTTTTGGAGCGATTCAAGGATTCAAATAAACAAGCCGATATAAAATCCGTAACTGCTTAAAAAATCGGGAATATTCTCCTCGAACTTCTTGAAAATATTGCAGTATTTACAATTGTACATTTCATATCGATATCGAGCCTGTTACTAATCTCAATTAAGGAAACATCTATGAACATCGAAGACATTAAAAGGCTGCCTATCAGCGAACTCAACAACCTGGCCAAGGAAATTGAAGTGCCGGGAGCAAGCGGCATGCGCCGTCAGGATCTGATCTTCGCCATCTTGCAGACTCAGGCGGAACAAAACGGCGTGATCTCCGGCTCCGGCGTTCTGGAAATCCTGCCGGACGGTTTTGGCTTTCTGCGCGCAGTCGATTACAACTATCTGCCCAGTCCTGATGATATCTACATATCGCCATCGCAGATCCGCCGCTTTAACCTGAGAACCGGCGATACCATTTCCGGCGAAGTCCGCCCTCCCAAAGAAGGAGAAAAATATTTCGCCCTGCTTAAAGTCGATGAAGTAAATTTTGAAAGCCCCGAGCAGGCCCGCGACAAAATTCTCTTTGACAACCTGACCCCTCTTTATCCAGAGGAAAAATTGAATCTGGAATTTGACCCGGAAAATTTTTCTACCCGAACGTTGGACCTGTTCGCACCTATCGGAAAAGGACAGCGCGCCCTGATCGTCTCGCCGCCGCGCGCCGGTAAAACCGTTTTGCTGCAGGATATCGCTCACAGCATCACGGCCAATCATAAAGAAGTTGTTTTAATGGTGCTTTTGATTGACGAACGTCCCGAAGAAGTTACTGATATGCAGCGCAGCGTTAAAGGCGAGGTCATCTCCTCAACCTTTGATGAACCGGCTTCACGCCACGTCCAGGTTGCCGAAATGGTAATTGAAAAGGCAAAGCGTCTTGTCGAGCACAAAAAAGATGTCGTCATCCTGCTCGATTCGATTACCCGTCTGGCGCGCGCCTACAATACAGTGGTACCGCCTTCCGGAAAAGTCCTTTCCGGCGGTGTTGACTCTAACGCTCTGCACAAGCCCAAACGCTTTTTCGGCGCAGCCCGCAACATAGAAAATGGCGGCAGTTTGACCATTATCTCCACTGCCCTGATTGATACCGGCAGCCGCATGGACGAAGTTATTTTTGAAGAATTCAAGGGCACCGGCAATATGGAACTGCATCTGGATCGCCGCATCGCCGACCGCCGTATATTCCCCGCCTTTGATCTAATCCGGTCGGGAACAAGAAAAGAAGAACTGCTGATCCCCAAAGCCAATCTCAACCGCGTCTGGATTCTGCGCCGCCTGCTGCAGGAAATGAATCCGGTCGATGCAATGGAATTCATCATTGGCAAGATCAGAAAAACGGAAACCAACAAGGAATTTCTGGAGTCCATGAATTCGTAGTTGGATAAAGACGGATCGTCCCCTTGAATAAATGTCTTGAATTTTTGACATTTATAGGATAATGCACCGCATCTGTTATAAACGATAGGGAACTTTGCCAAAAAGGTTCAGGAGGAAGAAGGAAAATGAAAGAAGGTATTCACCCGGATTATAAAGAGACAACAATTACTTGCGTTTGCGGTAATGTGATTGAAACAAAATCAACCAAAAAAGACATCAAAATTGAAATTTGTTCCAACTGCCATCCATTTATGACCGGCAAACAGAAACTCGTGGACACCGCAGGCCGAGTGGAAAAATTCAAGAGGAAATACGCAACCAAAGCCGAAAACGCTCCGAGCACAAAGAAAACAACAAAAAAAGCATAGGCTTAACTCGCCGGCGACAGGCAAGCTTCTGGATTTTATCCCCATGATAAACAAGTTACAGCATTCCCCGCATTTATAGCAATTCTCTCATAAAGAGAATTGCTATAAATGCGTTTTACTCCCTCAATCAACATCCCCTGAAAATATACCGGATCACAGGATATGGATACTTTACTCAACAAACTTCGCGATATTGAGCTCCGCTACCAGGAACTTGAAGGATTGCTCAGCGACGCCCAGGTGGCTTCCAAGCAGGGGTTATATCAAAAATATGCCAAAGAACACTCGGATTTAACTCAACTGGTGGAAACCATCCGCCGGTATGAAAAGATCAGGGTGCGAATCGCGGAAAACCGGGAGATGCTGTCGGAAAATGACGAAGAGATCCGGGAAATGGCCAGGGAAGAAATACCGGTCCTGCAGAAGGAACAGGCTGATCTGGAAGAAAAAATTAAAATTCTGCTTCTGCCCAAAGATCCTAATGATGACAAAAACGTCTTTTTGGAAATCCGGGCGGGTACCGGCGGTGATGAAGCCGGTTTATTTGTGGGTGATTTATTCCGCATGTACGCCCGCTATGCCGAATCCCAGGGGTGGCGGGTGGAAATTGTCAGTTCATCACCGGCCGGCGGTATGGGTGGATTCAAGGAAATCATCGCCCAGATCGAAGGCCGGGGCGCATACAGCCGCTTGAAATACGAAAGCGGAACGCATCGCGTCCAGCGCGTTCCCGTGACCGAAGCACAGGGTCGCATCCATACATCGGCGGTTACCGTCGCCATCATGCCGGAAGTGGAAGACGTGGAATTGACCATCGACCAAAACGAACTGCGCATTGATGTTTACCGGTCAACCGGCCACGG
This sequence comes from Smithellaceae bacterium, assembly GCA_028704195.1. Lineage (GTDB taxonomy): Bacteria > Desulfobacterota > Syntrophia > Syntrophales > Smithellaceae > UBA8904. The sequence goes on along the minus strand of JAQVLL010000090.1, from coordinate 536 downwards.
AGGACAGAGCGTCAATACAACCGATTCCGCCGTGCGCATCACCCATTTGCCGACCGGCCTGGTTGTCACCTGCCAGGATGAAAAATCACAGCTCAAAAACAAGGTCAAGGCCATGAAGGTTTTACGTGCGCGGCTGCTCGACGCCATGATCCAGAAGCAGAATGACGAACAGGCACAGACGCGAAAAAACCAGGTAGGTACAGGCGACCGATCCGAACGCATCCGTACTTACAATTTCCCGCAGGGCCGAATCACCGATCACCGGATCAATCTGACCCGCTATGATCTTGACAATTTCATCAATGGCAACATCGGCGCCATGATCGATGCGCTCGCCTCGCATTATCAGGCCCAATTGCTTAACAAACAGGGCTAGAAGGCGGCCACAGGAAATTCCTGATCAATTATTGATGATATCATGACATCACAGATACCCTGATCCAAGATTTTGCTTTTACCAGAGACAAACATGTGGTAAACAGACAACCGTTAAAATGATAACGTTGCGCTCACGCGTGAGCCGCTGTTCCGAAACT
>JAQVLL010000089.1 GCA_028704195.1 Smithellaceae bacterium | reverse complement strand
CGAATCCAAAGCGTATCTGCTTACCTTACAATAATAACATAATACACACTAACAATGCCTTTGCCTGATGAAATGCCGTAGCGATATAGAATCGGTCTCATCACCATAAGACACTGAATGCGGATAATGTTATTTTTTCTCGTGGGGAAATGTTAAACCGCCTCCATAATATCCGATCACAGACACGATGACAGCCATGGAAAGAAGGAGCATGAAATATATAATGACTTCTTTCCCACCAAGAACAAAAGCCTCCGGCGATAGAATTCGCCAGAGAAAAGCAATGATGGCAACCGTCCAAAGAATAAAAGAAGAGTAAATTTTAATGCGCACGGGCTTCATGGGTTTTGCCTGATAATTCACCCACCATGTTAAAAAGCCCGTAGCGATCGAGGGCGGAATAAATAGAATATCGGCCCCCAGACAATGAAGAGCCGTTGTTTCGAAAGATTGCATGCCTGTAATGATATAGAGAAGATAGAAAAACGAAGGCGAAATCGAAAACACCATGGGAAAATGAACGATCATGGGGTGCGGATGCCGCCGTAAAAAAGGCACTCTCTCCATCAACATTTCCAGAAAGTCCGGCATATATTTTTCTGCGGCCTTTTTCTTTAATACCCCGACCTGCGGATATTTATCCAGCACCTCTGTCCCGTGAGGTGCGGCTGAAATGTCAGAGGTAAGATCAGTGCCAGCCTGATGGCGTTTCATGTGAGTTCCTGTTTTCCACAGCTTGCTCGCACTGACATCAATAACTTTATCCCCATGAGCTATGAAACAGGGTCTGCCATTCTTGCCATCAAACGTCGACAATGATTCCAAATCGAATTCTTTCATAACAGCCTATCCTGACAATGTGATATTGATTATGTACTCCTTCATTACCGTACATGTGAACATCAGATCGTAAGCTCAATCTACACTGCTTTTAAAGCGTTCAACACGCACTCCTTATTTGATCATCACCAGCAGCATTTTGTACTTTGTCATGGCTTTAAGAGCATGGGGCTTATGGGCCGGCATAATGATCATTTCACCTTCCTTGACCGAATAGGGCTTGTGATCGATGGTAATTTCGGCTTCACCTTCAAGCAGGAAAACCACTGCATCAAAAGGAGCGGTATGTTCACTCAATCCCTCCCCCTGATCAAAAGCAAACACAGTCATCGTTCCTGCCGGTTTCCTGATGATTTCCCGGCTGACCACAGAATGGTCCTGATAGGCCGCCAGGTCCTTAAGTTTTATAACATCGGTTAAATTTCCTATTTGGATGAAGTCCCCCGTCATCGTATTCTCCTTTCCTGCCTTAATCAGAAATTACAAATAAAGAACTCCGTTGTTTAAAATAATAAATAATCCGTTCAAAAGGATTTGTATTAACTTACGTCAAAAATTGAATCATTACAAGGAAGAAAAAGAAGTGACCGGCGCCACGGGTCCCTTTTATGCCCAATGAAATTAAATGCTTTTCAAAAGATCTTCTTTCATTGATCCTGTATTAATTTTTCTACTTCATAAAACAGGAAAATTTGTTGACATAAAAAATCAATCGCATTATAGTCACCCCCGCTCGAAACGGGTATCATCCGAAAGAGTAAAGCGTTTTCAATGTGATCCTGCTGGGGAATCGTTCAATGGTAGGACGCCGGACTCTGACTCCGTTAATCAAGGTTCGAATCCTTGTTCCCCAGCCAAATAAAATCAATTACTTACAATTAATGCCAACGTGCTTTTTTCTTAACTTTAAAAAATCCCCACTTTTGGACAAAAAAAATTGGATAAGAACCATGTAACCCAAATAACGTTCCGGGCATTCTTCCGACGGTTCATTATTCCCATTGGGAATCTCTTTAGCCTTTTATTCATTGATCGGCAGGGTAGGGCACAGGATGGCAAGATATGTTTAATTTGAGTTTCTATAATACTCCCCAAAAACTGGACAGGTGAATAAGGTGCATGCTAGTCTGCCATCAGCGAGAAGGAGTAAAAAGATGGTCAAAAGCATGCGAAGAAGTCACGATGGAGCTTTTAAAGCCAGAGTCGCCCTCGAAGCCGTGAAAGGGGAGAAAACCATGGCGCAGCTTTCGAGTGAATATGGCGTCCATCCCAACCAGATCCGCCAGTGGAGGCAACGATTGTTGGACGAACTGCCTGACGTATTTTCCGACCGCCGCCAGAAACAGGAAAACGAAGGGGAAGAGATGACGTCGGAACTGTATCGCCAGATCGGCCAGCTCAAGGTGGAACTGGAATGGGTTAAAAAAAAGTCCCAACAGCTTCAGTTAAACAGAAAAAAGCGATGATTGACCCTAACCACAATAAGATTTCCGTTGCCCGTCAGTGTGAGCTGCTGAACCTTTCGCGATCCTCGTATTACTACGTTTCGGGGAAGGATGACCGCTATAACCGGCAATTGATGAACCTGATAGACGAGCAATACACTAAAATGCCTTTTTATGGGGTGGCCAAGATGACGGCCTGGCTGCACCGCCAGGGACATACCGTGAATCAGAAGCGGGTCCGTCGACTGATGCGGCTCATGGGACTGGAAGCGATCTGCCCGAAACCGAACTTGAGCAAAGCCAGTCCGGAACACAAGAAATATCCGTACTTGCTCAAAAATATGGTCATTGATCATCCGGATCAGGTTTGGGCCTCCGACATAACGTACATCCGCATGCAGCAGGGATTCATTTACCTGGTGGCCATCATGGACTGGTACAGCCGTTATGTCCTGTCCTGGGAGATTTCCATTACCCTGGATACCGGCTTCTGCATCGACGCCATGAAGCAGGCGCTTCAATTTTCACAGCCGGAGATCATGAACACCGATCAGGGGGTTCAATTTACCAGTACGGCGTTTATCGGCCTATTGGAAGACAAAAACATCAGAATCAGCATGGACGGCAGAGGCCGGGCCTTCGACAACATTTTCGTTGAGCGTCTCTGGCGCAGTGTCAAATACGAGGAAGTTTACCTTCATCAATACACAACGGTTCCCGATGCCAGATGTCACCTGGAGCGATACTTCTGGCTTTACAACAACGAGCGGCTCCACGAGTCTCTGGGTTATCGGACCCCTTATGAAGTTTATTTCAAAGAGCAGACCGGATGCTATGAACCAAAAGTGGCCCTGGCATTTTAACAAACAACCGGCAATGGCGTCGTTACCCACAGCCCTCTCTCCGCTATGCTCCGCGGAAGGGCTGCTCCGAGATGGCTGTGGATAACGCCAGTTCCCGATGATGACATCATCCGGAAGAAGAATTAACCTTTAACCGTGCAGACATGTCGAATGCACCTTAAACCAGCATGTTTTCTGTCTTGACAATGGGGAGGGGCTCATAGATCAGTAAAGTGTCAAAAGGTATTTTACCAAACAGGTAGAGGACAAATGTTATCAGGGAAAAAGAGAATGTGATGCTAAATGAAAAAAATAATAAATTGCGTGTAATATATTCCCGCCTCGCTGTTTCCGGCTCGGTTTCGTTTAACGTGTGGATGAATTTTAATGGGTTCATCTTTTTATCATTTTGATTTTATGTTACTTATTTTTTTTGAACTATATGAAACCCGGTTGTGTATGTCAATGAAATAAAGACCACAAAACTTGCGGTTGGACTTCACCCGAAACCATCTTTGACTGGCGTTCCGGCTTTCACAGTGACTGAATGCTTGTTTTTCAGCGACAAACACAAGGCGGCATCTTCTTTGCCTTTTCCTTTTGTGTCAATCCGTGACATTGAACCGGACCATGTTTTTCCCGACAGCCTCATCGTACCGGACCTCCCCCTCGTTCCCGACCCATTCGATCTTTTCCATCTGCAGAAGTTCATCCGGATCTGCATCCATGACGGCCAGGGCTCTGCTGCCATTTTTAAGCCTGCCCACCACGGTCCCCAGCAACGGATTGCCGGCATTGTCGTGCCGGATCACGTAGGCCTCAACGGCAAGAGATCCGGATGCCTTCTCAACAGGCAGGGGCAGAGCCTCTGCATCGATGGCATGCTGTGTCAAGGAATCATCCCTGTCAGTCCAGGGGTGCCGAGGAGGCGTCCCGGCGTAGATACCGATGGCATGCTTCGTCAGGTACCAGCCGTTTGCCGTCACCATCGCTTTTCGTGAAGGGTCTTTTCTTATGAGATCGACAACAGTGGCGATGGCATGCGTCACATAGTTATTTCCCGGGCCGCCAAAGAAGGGAAGTCCTCCTGTTACGCTCAATTCCCTCGGGTCATTATCCGGAATGCCTATCTCTTTCCGGGCAATCTCAAAGGCGGAGGGGAAACAACTGTAAATATCGAAGATATTGATGTCGTCAATCGTCAGGCCAGCCTGTTGAAGGGCAATGCGTGCGGCATGGCGGATGGCCGGTGATTGATGCAGGCATGGCCTGCGGGTGACATACCAGACGTCGTTGAAATCTCCCCCGCCTGCGGGGTAAACCCATTTATCCTCGGAGATGCCAATCAACCGCGCAGATTCTGCCGTGGTCATAATGACCGCAGCAGACTGATCTACATCGACATTGGCATTCATGTACTTGGTATAGGGGTATCCAATATACCGGTTGTCCGGAGAAGGCGTGGCGATGATCTCGGCCGATAGCGCTTCCCTGGACCACGCGAAGGGGTTTTGCGAGGCAATCCGGGAAAGATGTTCGAAAGACTTCCCCATATGCATCCTGTGTTCATCTGGAGACCTGCCGGATGACGCCCGCAATGACGTCTCAAACAACGGATACATCAACGAAGGGAAAAACAGGTCATACAATTCCTCGATTTTATCCACGCCGCTTTTATTCTCGCCGTCGATCCGGTCCGGCGGCATGCTCTTTGGCCAATCCAGCACAAGATCTCCCTTCATGGCCCGGCGCAGTGAATAGATGGCCTCCGCCCCGGTTATGAGAACGGCCCTGCAACGGCCGGCTGCCAGATCCCTGGCGGTCCTGTTGACAATCATCTGCGGTGTGTTGCCACCAATCGGCAGATAAGAGGCCTGTTTCGGCTTGATGCCAAGCCTTTCGGATAGCATCCCGGGAGCATCCCGATAGGACCACTGAAACAAATTCATTACATACACGCAATCGATGATATCCTTTAATGTTAATGCACCGGAATCGCTCAATGCATCCGAACTTGTTTTTTCCATGAGGCTGAGCGGATCAAGAGGTCGCTCTGTTTTCTTGTGCTGGGTGAATTGTGCTGCGCCCACGATGACGGGAGAAGAGGACATTTCATTACCTCAAAAGATGATTTCATGATCAAAACTGCCGATGCAATTTTTTTCATGTTTGATCGGACATCAACTTTTTTTATCGTGGAAGATTGTAATGAAAGTCGGAATTGTATGCAATGAATAAAAACCAGATTTTTTGCGCGAACAGTGTTTCCTGCAGATCAAAATGTTGTATTTAATAAATAAAAATCAATTGTTCAGGAAGAGATTTTAGAAACCGACTGCAGCTGACAGGTCAAACGATAATAAGGACGAAGGTATATCCTGTATTGGTGTGTCTCTCTGGGGGATCAACCCGTCTCTTCCTCAGGACCGGCACCATAGATTGTTCACTGTATCATTGATAAAACAGAATCCATTTGAGCCGGTTTTCTTTGTCCTGCACATGGTTTTATCTGCCTGTCTGGTAAGCTGGTCCATATCCTCGCCGTCGTAAGGGCAGAGCGCGATGGCGATGTTTGTCCCAACAGCAATGGATTCGCCGTTGAAAAAAAAGGGTTGGGAAACTAAACGGATGATATTTCTGGCAATCTGAGATGCATTTTCAGGGGTATGGATTCCGTTTGCGATGATCAGGAACTCATCTGAACCGCCAAGGGCAACGGTATCGCTTTCACGCACGCAGACAAGAAGACGCTTCACTACTTCTTTGAGCACATATTCTCCTGCGTCATCTCCCAGAGTATCGCTGATGGAATTGAGACCGTTGAGACCTACAAACATCAGAGCCGTCAGATTTTTGTCCCGGCGCGCCCGCAGGATGGACATCGACAGGCGATCCTTGGCCAGTCTGAGTCCCGGCAGCTTCTCCAGTAAATCATCATTCTGTGCTACAGTTTTCTTGCGCCCTGCTTCCAAACTTACACAGCCTGTTGCCATACTCTTCAGGAACGGGCTGGCATTATCCGGATTGACCACAGGATATCCTGCTTCTATAAATAGCGCAGATTTTCTGGCAGGGGCATATTTTTTGTTCAGGCAATCTTCTATTTCCGAAGCTCTTGCAAGGTAAAAAATAATATTCTTGCCTCTAGGCAGTGCTTTTTCCAGAGTTTCAATAACGGAGAGATGCGGATCAGCCACAGCAGCGGTTACTTTCGTTTTACTATTGCTCAAAACGATAATGTGGTTCTCCAACGCATACTTTTCACCTATGATCTTTTGCAGGGAGGAGTTTACCTCATAATCGTTCAGCATGACAATGGGCATGCTGAAGTGTGCGGAAAGGGCATGGATATAATGTTCTTCACCGATGACTCCGTTATTCGCCAGCAGAGTGCCCAGAGGAGTGTGCAGACCTCTGTATTTAAGATGCGTCTGCTGCAGGAGATTATCCTGCAGCTGCGCCGCGTTTATAATGTTCAGTTCGACAAGCACCTGTCCAAGTTGTTTTCTTTTGTTGCTGTAGTGAATCCCCTTGATGATCCTAGACTGTGGAAGACCCATTTCACAGAGTATTTGCCCCAGATACTTGTTCGGTTCCTGTTTTTTCCTTTTCAGGGCTTCATCCAGATCACGCTCAGTGATAATTTTTTTCGAAAGGAGAATCTGACCAATTTTTTCAGTCGAGGTCCCGGCCTGTTTAATTTCAAATTCCAGCTTTTTAGCGGCAGTCGTTAGATTCCACAACGCGTTTTTGAGATTTGTCCGGGAATCGAACTGAGATGACCCCGTTTCACAGGGTATTTGTTCCTTTACCTTGCCGGGCTCCAGTTTTTCCTGTTTTACAGCTTTGCCAAAATCGACTGACGAGACAACCTTTTTTGAAGGAAGACTTTTACCAATTTTATCCGGCGAGGATTCAGCCTGTTTAATTTTATTTTCAAGGCTTTTCGTGGCGGCGGTTAAACGGTTTAACGCCTGTTGCAGATTAACCTGTGAACTGGACGGTAGAGAACTATTTTCGCGTAATGATTGGCTCAATGACCTGTCCGGTTCCTGCTTCTCCCGTTCCATGCTTTCGCTTGAACCGGATACCGCAGCATTTTTTTTAAAAACCAGAACCTGACCAAGCTTTTCAGGCATAATATCCACCTTTTTCAGTTTTTTGCCTGCTTCTTAGATACACTCTATCGTGATGAACATGAAGCAATAAGAGTGCCACTGGCTTTCATTTCTTGGCCAGACTTGCATCATGGCGTTTTAAGCATAAAAAGCTTGAACAGGATACTGCCTGATTGAATCATCTTTCATCATGACCGTAACTGAATGAGATTACCTAT
>JAQVLL010000088.1 GCA_028704195.1 Smithellaceae bacterium | reverse complement strand
TTACGGTTAATGTCTGAGTATGGCGACAAAAGCATTATTGCCGGCGATGATGTGAAAGGCAATGTAACCTTGACTATGAAAAATGTGCCGTGGGACCAGGCGCTGGATGCTATCCTGAAAATTCACGGCCTGACAAAACAGCAGTCGGGCAATGTTATCACGGTCATGACGCTGGAAAGAAAGAAAAAAGACGAAAAAGACAAGAAAGATGCCGATGCCGAGCAGTATAAGGCCGAAGAAGAGCAAAGGGCAAGAGCACTGAAATCGGATGTCGAAAAGGGAAAATTGCGCCAGATTATGATCGAAGCGAAAATCGTGGAAGTGTCAGAAGAATTTGTTCGAAATCTGGGTGTACAATGGGGATTCGGCAACCATTCCAGCATTGGGGATTACGGCCTTGGATTGTCCGCAGGCACCAACCCGCTTACCCAGACCAACGCGAAAACACTATCATATCCTGCGGAGATTCCGTTCTCAAAATACGGCACAACCGATTTACTGGAGATGGCGGCTGTCAATTTCCCGTCGAGTGTCCTGGGACCGACGTTGGGTCTCGTATTTGGAGGCGCCCGCAGTTTCATCGAGGTTCAGCTGTCGGCCATGGAGGCAACCACACAGGGCAAGGTGATTTCATCCCCCAAAGTTGTCACGATGGACAACGTGAAAGCCGTCATCAAGCAGGGTGATGATGTTCCTTATGTGACGCCCGCTTCGGGGACTTCTCCTGCGACGGTCACGTTTAAGGAAGCGGTATTGCGTCTGGAAGTAACTCCGAAAATCACGGATGACGGACGGATTTCCATGGAAATCAAAGCGACGAATGACACGCCCGATTATGCGCAGGGTGAGAAACTTCAGGGCAATCCACCTATTCGCAAAAACGAAGTGGAATCAAAAATTGTCGTATCGGATGGAGATACTGTCGTCATCGGCGGCGTGTCCAGGATTCAGGATGATAAAATAGACAGCGGTGTGCCTTGGTTCTTAAAGATTCCGATCTTCAAGTGGCTTTTCAAGACGGAAAATATCAAACAGCAAAAACGGCAACTGATGATCTTCATCACGCCGAAGATTCTGGCGGGGTCCGGTCAAATTGAAGATGCATGTGATACAAGCCTTGATGATGTAGACAAGTGCCAAAGTTGGCAATAAGAGGAATTGAACATGACGGAATCCCTCTGCGCCGGCATGCGCGGAGGGATTTTTTCGGTGCATTTACAGGAGTTTAATAATTTTCAGTGAGTTCAGCTGGCCATGAAACGCGTTAATTTAATCGTCATAGCTGCCCTGCTTTGCCAGTTATTGCTGGTATCCTCCTGCGCCATGATGGCCAGGCAAAAAGCACAGGCGGAGGCCAATCAAAAGACGGGGCTGGCCCTGCTTGAGGCGGGACAGTACCTTGGTGCGCTCAAAGTACTCCTTGAAGCGGACAGGGATGCCCCGGATGATCCCGTTACAAATTATTATCTGGGGATTGCCTATAACGGCCGGGGGATGAGGGATATGGCACTCGAGCGTTTTCAGAAGGCGGTCTCCCTGAAAGAAGATTACTCGGAAGCCCATAATTATATCGGCGTCATTTACATGGATATGGGCCAATGGGAGAAGGCCATAGCAGCTTTTGATCAAGCGTTAAAAAATTACCTTTACGAAACCCCCTCGCTTGCTCTTTACAATTCCGGGTGGGCCTATTATAATTTGAATAATTACAATAAGGCATTGTCTCAATATCAGCAGGCCTTGATCAAGGATCCGACCCGCCGTCTGCATCCGCGAATCGAAAAAAATATTGGTTTAATCTATCTGAAACAATCGAATTTTTTCAGGGCAAAGACGCATCTCGAAAAATCGGTAAATTTAAATCCATCCCTTTATGATGCGCATTTTTACCTTGGAGAAACATATATAAAGCTCCATGACTATGAAAATGCCAGAAGTTCATTCAGGCAAGTCATGAAGCTTGCCCCGGAAACGCCTTTTGGACGAAAGGCAAAAGAGTATCTGCAGTCTTTGAGGTGACCGGTAACAGAAAGCAATCCGTTGAACAAAAGTGCTTTTCACCGTTGCTATTCTTTCCTGCAAACATGCCCTGAATAATGTTTGATTCACATGGAAAATCAAAACTTCGAAAAAGAGCGTCTTGTTTTTCTCGAGCAGTATCATAACCTATTCCGCAATAGAATGTACCCTGACGCGCTTGCTCTCGCTGAAGAAAGACTAAAGAAACTTCCCTCCGATGTCGACGCCTATGCGGCGATCGGTGAAACGCTGATTGCGCTGGATCTCATGGATGAAGCCCGCGAAATCGTCCTCACGGTGGAGAAGAAAATATCTGCCATGACCCTGGTTCTGACACGGCTGGGTAATTTATTTGCGCAAAAAGGTTATGAAAAGGATTCACAGCTTTGTTTTCAGAAATTCATGGTTCTGAGACCTTCCTTCCATGGCATTCAGGAATCGATTCCGGACGCGAAAATCCAACAGGGCATTCAAGAGACCCAAAGTAAAACAACTGCCCGTGACAAGGATTCTTCTTCCGAAAACGTGAGCCATACGCTGTCAGAATGGCTGAAAAATATTCGCAGGATCAAGACCCATGCCACAGTTAAAAAATGATTCTACCCTCGACAGGATCCAAGCCATCCGGGGGAAATTCCCAGGTTTTCAGGTTGACGGTATTTTATTTTCCGGCATAAGCAATATCCGCTATCTGTCCGGATTTACCGGGAGTGACGGTGCCCTGGTTTTGGGTCCTGAAGGCGCCAGGCTGCTTGTTGACGGGCGTTATACTGCGCAGGCTATCCGGGAAGTGCGACAGATCCCTGTTGTCCAGTATGCCAATAAAATGCAGGGGATCGAACAGGCGGTTCGTGATTTGCATCTTAAAAGAATCGGTTTTGAGGCTTCTTTTGTTTGCGTGGATATGCATCAGGCATTAACGAGAAGATTAAGAAAATCAAAACTGGTTCCGCTTGGCGATGAATTAAGAATGTTGCGGGCATGTAAAGATGATCACGAAATTCTGGTCATGAAAAAAGCTGCGGCCATTGCCTCGAAAGCGATGGCTGCGCTCGCTAAAGAAATTCGTCCCGGCTGGACGGAACAGGAGACCGCCCTTTACCTGGAGATGACGGCGCGCCGGTCAGGGGGCGAACAGGTTTCGTTTGAAACAATCGTCGCTTCCGGTAAAAATGCCGCTCTTCCTCACGCCAAACCCACAAATCGAAAGATCAAAACGGGAGATTTTGTGGTTGTTGATTTTGGCATTAAGTATCGCGGTTATTGCTCCGATGAAACATGTACCTTCGCAATTGGGGAATTGACAGCAGATCAAAAAAATGCTTATCGTGCCGTGCTGCGGGCCCACGATGAAGCCATCGCCTGCATCCGGGAGGGAACCGCTGCCGCAGATGTCGATGCTTTAGTTCGCGGGGTCCTGGGGGACCAATACAGCCGGTTTTTTGTTCATGGAACAGGTCATGGTGTCGGGCTGGAGGTTCATGAGGCGCCGCGTCTGGCGCCAGATTCGAAGGATGTTTTGAAAGCCGGTATGGTTGTCACCGTTGAACCCGGCCTCTATTATCCGGGCTGCTGGGGAATTCGTATCGAGGATACTGTTGTCGTGAAAAAAAACAGTTGCGAAAAAATTACAAAAATGAATAAAAAACCGATCGTCATCAAATAAATTCTGAGGTTATTCTGTTATGAAGGTATTTCCGGAAGACCTGCTATACAGTCGAGAGCATATCTGGGTAAGGGTTGACGGAGACATGGCTACGCTGGGGATCACGGATTACGCCCAGGAATGCCTGGGAGAAATCCTGTCGATAGAATTTCCTGAAATTGATACCTATGTGGAGCGGGATGAGGCGTTCGGTTCCATCGAATCCACCAAGGCCGTTGTGGACCTCATTGCGTCGGTTAGCGGGACAATTGTCAGTGTCAACGAGGACATCAACGACGACATCGGCATCATCAACAGCGATCCTCATGATACCGGCTGGCTGGTTGTGATTGAGATGGACGACATGGAACAGCTGGATGATCTTCTGGATGCTTCGGGTTATCATGATTTTGTCATGCAGCAGGAAGTCGACTGAATTTCTTTTATGATCTGGCGTATTCTTAATTACCGGTCATGCAGCGCCAGTGAAAATATGGCCATTGATGAAGCTGTCCTTCTGGAAACCATTTATCACAACAAACCTCCGACATTGCGTTTTTACGGCTGGAGCCGGCCGGCCGTTTCTATCGGTTATTTTCAGGAATTACAAAAAGAGATTAATGATGAACGTTGCCGGTTATCGGATGTGAAGGTTGTCCGAAGGATAACCGGGGGCAAGGCCGTATACCACCACGACGAAATCACTTATTCCATAGCTGCAGGAAGTTTAACAGATCTTTTTCCAGATGATGTCGCCGGGACATATAAAATAATCAGCCTTTGCCTGTTGCGGGGGCTTGCCCATCTGGGTATCCATGCGACGCTGGCAGATACCCTGTCTGTCGGGGCGGGCAGGGAGCCGGACCTTGACCCATGTTGTTTTTCGGTTCCTGCCGGCAACGAACTGATGGTGGCGGGCAGAAAAATATGCGGGAGTGCGCAGACAAGGACACGCGGTGGATTTCTGCAGCATGGATCCATGCTGATGACATTTGATCCGGTCCATACAGCTGCCATGATTCTAACATCCGATGCGACGGAGTGCTGTGCAAAACTAAAGAAGTCCGTTACGGCAGTGAATGAACTGCTTCCATCGCCTGTTTCTGCGGAGACATTATGTTTAGCTTTGGCAAAAGGATTTGTTGATGAACTGGGAATCGATATGGCGGAAGGAACATTAACGCCGGCTGAAAAGACATTGAGCCGCCGACTGGTTAAAAAATATGAAAGTGACGTCTGGAACCTGGAGAGAAAGAAGAAGCGTATTTCAAAGATTCATTCATAATATCATGGATCTATCCTGGACGGGGGTGCATTTTCCACAGATATTCCTGCCGAAAACGAACTGCCGCGGTGACAGAAAATCCGCTGAGAGACAAGACATTTATTTTTGTTGCAATTTCTATTCAGATAACATATAAAAATGCTTCATTGTACGGGGCAACCTATTCAAAATGAAGCATTTTGCCGCGGACAACAAGTTTGCGTACGGGGAACCGTGGGAAATCATCAGGAAAATGAGGAATTTGAAAAGTCCGCAAAGGGTGGTTTCCAGGCAGGGAGAGTGATTTAATCTTATTGGAAATTTCAGGGTAGTTGACGATGCAGGGTGATTTTGCTTGTGTCGTACTGCCCTTTTTTTGCGTCTAAAAGTCAGAAACATAAAAAATAATGTCTGTAACAATGCAGGAGGAGAAAAAATTGGAAGTAAAGGTTATTGAAAATGATGTCGAAAAAGCACTCAAGATTCTGAAAAATAAACTTTCGAAAAGCGGCTTATTCAAGGAATTGAAAGTCAGGCGGGCCTATGAGAAGCCTTCGGTAAAGAAGAAAAGAAAAACAATCGAAGCGCGCCGCAGACTGGCCAAGGTTCAACGCCGCCGCAGCAATTAATTTTATTTCGGAATAACAGATCGGCAATATTTCATTTTTTTCGTGTGCCCGGCGCAGGGGAATGAGTAATATGGAAAAACAATTCCTGATCGATGATCTGTCCAAAGGAGAATCATGGCGTATTTTCCGCATTATGGCGGAATTTGTAGAATCCATCGAGATTCTTTCAAATGTCCATAACGCCGTGACGATTTTCGGGTCAGCCCGTCTCACGCCTGATGATAAGTACTATCAAATGGCGGAAAAGTTGGGGGTGCTTTTGGCTCAGGAAGGATTTGCTGTCATTACCGGCGGCGGGCCCGGCATTATGGAAGCGGCCAATAAGGGTGCGGCGGAAGCGGGTGGCCAATCCGTCGGGATGAATATCAAATTGCCTTTTGAGCAGAAACCCAACCCCTATGCGGATCTTCAGCTTGATTATAAATATTTCTTCATCCGTAAAGTCATGTTTATCAAGTATGCCATGGCCTATGTGATCATGCCTGGCGGTTATGGGACGATGGACGAATTTTTTGAAGCACTGACCCTGATCCAGACCAAAAGAGTGAAAAGCTTCCCGATCATCCTGATGGGCAGAGAATACTGGCAGGGTTTGCTGGACTGGCTGAAAGACAGCATGTTGCAAAAGAATATGATCCTTCCATTTGATCTTGAGCTGATTCAACTGATTGACGAACCGGAAGAAGTTGTAAGGCACATCAAAAAATACGTCATTGTTTAAAACTCAAAACTTATCTCCTCCACGAGAGTCATCGATGACCCTGGAAAAAGTAATTACCGGCTTGAAGAAGGGAAAAGTTGCGCCCTGTTATCTTTTATACGGGGAAGAAGAATACCTGATCAGTGAAGCGCTCCAGCAGATACTGGACGCGATTATGCCTGCGGCCGACCGTGATTTCGGCCTTTTTTTTATTGACGGTGGAAATGAAGACTTCGATCTTTTGAAAGATCATCTTCTTACGCCGTCGCTTTTAGGAGGCCCGAAAGTTGTTATTTTAAAAAACACAACGATTTTTCAATCCCGTGAAAATCTGGGGGATCTGATCCGCAAAATTCGTGACAATGTCGATGAAAACCCCGATAAAGCCGCAAAACATTTTCTGGCTTTTTTGAAGCTCTCTGGCTTTGCCTGGGAAGACATTCGAGGTTCCGGATGGCAAAAAATCACCGATGAGCAATGGCGCAAGGCCGTGGGGGATGATCCGGGAGAAGACCGGAATAAGTGGCTGCCCCGGACGATCGACATATGCAGCGCCAGAGGATGGACAGACCGTGACTTTACCGATTCTTCAGAGCAATTTGAACAACTGCTTCAGCATGGGTTTCCGCCGGGGAATTGCCTCATTCTGACCGCTGAAACGGTTGATAAGAGAAAAAAGATTTTCAAGATGATCGACAAGGCAGGCATGGTCCTGCATTTTGGTGAGATAAAAGGAGAAACGGCCACCAGGGAAACACTTAGAGGTGAAGCGCAGAAATTACTTGGCTGCAACGGGAAGAGTCTGGCTCCTTCAGCCTGGATCGCCCTCGGGAAAAAGACCGGATTTCAGCTGCGCCCTTCATTAAACGAGCTGCAGAAACTCATTTCTTTTGTCGGCGATCGTTCCGTCATAGAAGAGAAGGACGTGGAGGATGTCGTAGGGAAAACGAAAGAGGATTCGATTTTCGATTTAACAACGGCCCTTGCGGAAAAAAATGCGCCAAGAGCGCTTCTGGCCCTGAAGGCAATGCTTGACCAGGGGATGCATCATTTGATGATTCTGACCATGATCAGCCGCGAAATACGAATGCTTTTACAGGCATCCCTGCTTATCCGTTCGGGGAAAATTCCCAAAATCCATTCCGGTATGGTATATGGCACATTTCAAAAAAGCATTTATCCAGCTGTGGCAGGTCTCGCGTTAGATGTATCCCGCAAGGATGATT
>JAQVLL010000087.1 GCA_028704195.1 Smithellaceae bacterium | reverse complement strand
GCCAGGCTCCTTGCCGTTTTCCGATGACCACAGAACCTTTCCGCATGATTCCTCCGTTGCCGATTGCCTATTCACTCGCTCCTTCCAGGGACGCTGCTACGATGAACATGGGCTTTACAGCGGAAGCACTCCAGAAAATGTACAACATAACCCGGGAGGCACAGGATGAATTTTCTTATCGGAGCCAGCAGCGTGCTAAAAAAGCTGTTGAATCCGGTTTCTGCGCCGAAGACATTCTTCCGATCATGGTGCCACAGGGCAAGAAACCACCGATAGAGTTCAAAATGGATGAGTTTCCCCGTCCTGACACTACGATGGAAGGACTGGCCAAACTTCCGCCGGCTTTCGTCAAAGACGGAACGGTTACCGCCGGCAATTCTTCCGGCCGCAATGACGGTGCTGCTTTTGTTTTGATGATGACCAGAGAAAAAGCCGAACAGTTGGGTTTAACCCCCTGGGCGAAATGGCTGGCCGGCGGTGACTGCGGTGTCGATCCAAAAATCATGGGGATCGCGCCCGCGTATGCCGTGCCCCAGGCACTTAAAAAAGCCGGCTTAAAATTGAGCCAGATGGATGTGATAGAATGCAATGAGGCTTTTGCTGTCCAGAATCTGGCGGTGGCCGCTGAACTGGAAAAACAGACTGGAGAAAAAGTGGATTGGGAAAAGTGGAATCCCAACGGTGGCGCAATATCTTTCGGTCATCCCAACGGTGCTTCGGGTGCCCGTATCGGTATCTTCACCATGCGTGAGCTGATGAAAAAAGGCGGCAGGTACGGATGCTTCAGCTCCTGCTGCGGAGGAGGTTTGGGTGTGGCCACGGTTATTGAGAACCTGCAGATTTAATTTTCGATGCATGCCGTCCTGCGGCAATAGTGGGGCCTGCATATAGAAAGCAAAAAAGCCGGGGTATCCCGGCTTTTTTTGTGGTTAGGATCCTTTAATCGGAACTTTCGTTCCCTTTGCCTTTGCTGTCTGGCTCTTGGGAACGATGATGTTTAAGATGCCGTTTTTAAAACTGGCCTCAGCCTTGTTCGCATCTGTTTCTGAAGTGAGAGGTATCACTCGATTAAAGGAACCGTAGGATCGTTCCATATAGTAATAATTTTTACCCTTGTCTTCTTTTTCTTCCTTCTTTTCACCCTTGATCGTTACGGCATCATTGGTGACAGTCACTTCGATGTCCTTCTCCTCCACTCCCGGAAGCTCGGCGCGAACCGTAAATTCTTTGTCACTTTCCTTCACGTCGATAGACGGAATGAAAGCCGTGTATTCTCCAGCTCTGAGCGAACGAGGCGACATATCAAATCCAGTGAAGAAATCATCGAATAAACTGTTCATCTGACGCTGCAAAGAATAGAAGGGATGATCGACATCACTTCTGTCCGGTCTTTGCACTGCCGGCAATAAATTTCTTATTCTCATGATCACATCCTCCAATGAAACCCACGCTTCAGAAACGAAGTGCACTGAAACGTGCAGGTTGAATTGTCCCGCTGAAGGTGGGGCTTGTACTTAAAAATTTTTACCTCTAACCTTTCACCTTGGCCCTTTTTTATGTCGCTTTAATGACTATTTTCTTCGGTTTTACCTTTTCCGTTTTCGGCAGTTCCAGACGCAGAACGCCATTTTTTACGGTTGCCACAATTTTATCGCGGTCGATTTCATCCGACAGGGTAAAAACCCTTTCGTAATCGCCAATTTCATATTCCGAATACATCATGGTTGCGTCATTAACGCGGCCGTTATCAACCCTTCCGATGATCGTCAATACATTTTTTTCCAGTTCAATATCAACGGTCTTTTCGTCGACACCCGGCATATCGGCTAACAAAAACAGGGATTCTTTATTCTCATATATATCTACTCGAGGCGCAAATGTTTTGACATTGCGGATACGTTCCGTTGCCGGCACGTTTTGAGTTTTCTGCATTTCTTGTTCTGCCATGGAAGCATACCTCCTTTCCTTTTATTTGATTTTAATTTTCTTGGGTAAATCTTCTTTGATCCTGGGCAGCGTAATCATCAATATCCCTTTTTCGTACTTTGCTTCGACAGCCTTTGCATCGACCTGATAGGGAAGCTGAATGTTGCGCTTGAAATTTCCGATCCCTCTTTCCTGGCGTAAATAAATTTCGCCTTTGGAAAAGGTCTCCTTCAAGGCCGTTACCGCGATGGACAAAACATCGCCGGAGACGGTGATGTCCATTTTTTCAGGGTCGATTCCGGGCAGTTCCGCCGTCACGACTGAGGTGCCCTCTTTTTCCCAGATATTGACTGCTGGATAATCCTGCTGAGTCTTTTGTCCTGCACTGGAAAAAAGTCGGTTCATTTCCTGCTGCAGGTGCATTATTTCCGGCATGACATCGGAAAATCTTCGTACTCTCCATAAACCAGGGTTGAACATAAACTTTCCTCCTTTCTTTAGATGTATTTTCCTGTAACTACTTGCCGTTATTGTTTATTTTGCTCTTTTAATCAAAATATATGAATGAAAATTGTGTTGTCAAGGCCTGGGTGGGGTCATGGTTTGCGGCCTTTCTTGAAAAGGGGATATAAACGGAGCGTCAGGATAAAAATTGGCGGCTCACCCTTGACACTCTATATTCCAGTTCATATATTATGCGCGCTTCAGCGGAGGGTTGAATAATGAACTAAAGGCTGGTAATCATGAAAGATCATCTCGTCAAGATATTCAAAGAGAGTTGCCGGGTCAAGGAGGCTTTCATCAACGATAATCTCGGCCGTCTGGTGAATATCATTGAGGTACTGACAGCCGCTCTGAAAGCAGGCAATAAAATTCTGATCTTCGGCAATGGCGGTTCCGCCGCAGATGCGCAGCACATCGCTGCTGAATTTGTGAACCGGTTCATTATCGAAAGGCCCCCGCTGCCGGCCATTGCATTGACAACGGATACATCCGTCATTACATCTGTAGGCAACGACTACGATTTCTCGGAAATTTTCGCCAAGCAGATTCGTGCTCTGGGACAGTCCGGTGATGTGGCGTGGGGGATCAGCACAAGCGGTAATTCTCCCAATGTAATCAAAGGTCTCGAGACAGCCAAGAAGATGGGAATGATCACGCTTGCTTTTACCGGTAGAGATGGCGGTTCCATTGGCCAGATTGCGGACTTATTGCTGAATGTTTCGTCAAACAGTACGGCGCGCGTTCAGGAAACTCACATTACGGCCAGTCATGCAATTTGCGAGCTGGTTGACATGAAATTATTTCAGAAGCCGGATTTAAAATAAAAAAAGCTGCAGGAGCGGTAGTGAAAACGAAAAAGGATCATACGGACAAGAAAATAAAGGTGGAAAAGCCCGAATCAGTTGATACGGCAGAAAAAGAGATCAGTTTTGAGCGGGATGAATTAAAAGAGTTAGCGGAAACACTTGAAGTAAAAGAAAAAGAAGCAAAAGAAAATTATGATCGTTATCTTCGAGCAGTGGCTGAGTTGGATAATTTCAGAAAACGGGCGGCCCGGGATAAAGCGGATATCATTAAGTACGGCAAAGAGGATTTGATAAAGGATATTTTGCCTTTCCTGGACAGCCTGGATCGCGCGCTTGAACACAAGGAAAGCAGCGATGCACAGGCCTTTAAGGACGGTATCACATTGATTCAGGATCAACTTCTGTGCTGTCTGAAGAGACATGGTGTGGAGAGAATAGAGAGTGTGGGAGCCGATTTTGACCCGAATTTTCACGAGGCGATGATGCAGGTGGAGAGCACGGATCATGAAAACAATAAGGTTGTGAGCGAGATGGAAAAAGGCTATTTGCTCAACGGCAGATTGATTCGGCCTTCGAGAGTCTGTGTTTGCAAAAAGACCGGAGATAACAGTGAATGTGAAATAAGCGAGGCTAATGGAGAATAAGGAGGAAGAAAAATGGGAAAAATTATCGGAATAGATTTAGGAACAACCAATTCGTGTGTGGCAATTATGGAAGGCGGTGACCCGGTCGTTATTGCGAACCAGGAAGGTAACCGCACCACCCCTTCAGTTGTCGCCATTACGGATAGCGGTGAGCGGCTGGTTGGTCAGGTAGCCAAGAGGCAGGCCATCACCAATTCGGAAAATACGGTTTACGCCGTGAAAAGAATGATCGGCAGAAAATATAATTCCAAAGAAATTCAATATGACGTGAAGATTTCCGCCTTCAAGATTACTGAAGCGGCCAATGGCGATGCCCAGGTTGCCGTGAGAGGAAAGAATTATTCACCGGCGGAGATTTCCGCGATGATTCTGACCAAGATGAAACAGACCGCAGAAGACTATCTTGGCGAAAAAGTAACGGATGCCGTTATAACAGTTCCGGCTTACTTTAACGATTCACAGCGCCAGGCAACCAAAGACGCAGGAAAAATCGCGGGGCTGAATGTTCTTCGCATTATTAACGAACCGACTGCAGCGGCGCTGGCGTATGGTCTGGACAAGAAAAAGGATGAAAAAATTGCCGTGTTCGATCTGGGCGGCGGTACATTTGATATCTCCATCCTGGAGCTGGGTGAAGGTGTTTTCGAAGTGAAATCGACCAACGGTGATACGCACCTCGGCGGTGAAGACTTCGACCAGCGCGTCATGGATTATCTGGTGGCTGAATTCAAGAAGGATCAGGGTATTGATCTGCGTACCGACAAAATGGCACTGCAGCGGCTGAAAGAAGCGGCGGAAAAAGCGAAGATGGAACTTTCCACGACCATGGAAACGGACATCAATCTGCCTTTTATCACGGCGGACGCCTCGGGTCCCAAGCATATGAATATCAAGCTTTCGCGCGCCAAGCTCGAATCGCTTGTGGAAGATCTGATCGATAAAGTCATTGGTCCATGCAACACCGCGCTGAAAGATGCCGGCATGTCCAGCAAGGATATCAATGAGGTCATTCTGGTCGGCGGCATGACCCGTATGCCCCGTGTTCAGCAGAAAGTGAAGGAAATCTTCGGGAAAGATCCGCATAAAGGCGTCAATCCGGATGAAGTCGTGGCAGTGGGTGCGGCCATTCAGGGAGGTGTGCTGGCGGGCGATGTCAAAGATGTTTTGCTTTTGGATGTGACGCCGCTCTCTCTCGGCATCGAAACTCTTGGCGGAGTGATGACAAGGCTCATCGAGAAGAATACAACCATTCCCAGCAAGAAAAGCCAGATCTTTTCGACGGCGGCCGACAATCAGCCGGCGGTGAGCATTCATGTTCTGCAGGGGGAACGCCAGATGGCCGCCGACAACCGGACGCTGGGACGTTTTGAATTGGTGGGAATTCCGCCGGCGCCCCGCGGTGTGCCCCAGATAGAAGTGACGTTTGATATCGACGCGAACGGAATTGTGCATGTCAACGCCAAAGATCTGGGCACCGGCAAAGAGCAGAGTATAAAGATTACCGCCTCCAGCGGTTTGAGCGAGGCGGAGATTGAAAAGCTGGTCAAGGATGCGGAGATGCATGCGGAAGAAGACAAGCGCCGTAAGGAATTGATCGAAGCCAGAAATCAAGCCGATTCCCTGGTTTATTCCGTCGAGAAGAACATCAAGGAATTCGGTGACAAGGTCGATGCTGCGGAAAAGGCTAAAATCGAAGAAGCGATTGCCAAAGTGAAAAAGGAACTGGAAGGCGATGACCTTGAGGCCATCAAGAAAGCACAGGATGATCTGATGAATGTGTCTCACAAGCTGGCTGAAGCCATGTATGCCAAGACGGCAGGCGGACCTGGCGGGCCGGGAGCTGCAGGGGGGGGCGGATCTGAAGGTTCTGATCAGGCTTCAGGTAAAAAAGACGATGATGTCGTCGATGCGGATTTTGAAGAAGTGAAGAAATAGGGCAAAGAATTCCTGTTGGAGGCCCGAAACCGTGAAATGCGGTTTCGGGCTTTTTAAAATCGATTTGTCCTGAAAAATATTATAGAATGACAAAAAATTTTCAGGAGGCAAAATGAAGAAGCATCGCCTTTCAGCGGCAATCTTTATTTTATTCCTTTTTGCTTTTATTGCAGGATGTGCGAAAGGCCCGCTGATAACAAAAAAAAGAGCAGAGCCGCCCGTTAGAAAAAAAATCGAAAAACCATTGGACGTTCAGCCGTCCATCACCGGTCCACCTTCCGCTTTGGTCGTTCATAATAATATAGGGTGCATTTTCCCCCTGACGGGCCGCTTTGGCAATGCCGGGCGCAGGGCACTCGACGCGGCCCAGTTGTCGTTAAAGATATTCAAACAGCATTCTTCTTCTCACTGGGGAATCGTTGCTGCCGACTCCGGAGAAACACCTGAGAAAATACGGGAAGCGGTTTCTTATCTGGCAGACGATGTTAATGTAATAGCCATCGTTGCCATGTCGGGAACGAATGAGGCAACGGTCATTGCCGAGGAAGCCCAAAAAAGAAAAGTTCCATTGATATTAGTCACTTCCAAAGAAGGTGTTACGGAAACCGGTGAATATGTGTTTCAGCATTTTCTGACAGCGACACAGCAGATAGATGCATTAATGGGATACGTTCACAACACATTGAATATGGGGATTTTCTCAGTCCTCTACCCTCAGGATGATTATGGACTGGAAATGGTCAGTCTTTTCCGCAGTAAAGTGAATAGTATTGGCGGTAAGATCCATCAGGAAGTCTCCTATCGCAAATCGGACACAGATTTCTCTTACCAGATCAAAAGACTCACAGGAAACAGGATTGAGGCTGCACAGCAGGTATCCGGCTCGGCAAATAACAATCACGATAGTTTATCTGTGGATTTTGAGGCCCTCTTTATTCCGGATTCACATCAGCGCATCAAGATGATTACTTCTCAACTGGCTTACCATAATGTCAGGGGCGTGCAATTATTGGGAGCCAGTTTATGGCATTCACCGGATTTGATAAAGAGCGGTGTTGAATATCTCAATGGAGCTGTTTTTGTGGACAGTTTTTTTGTAAACGGATATCTTCCGGAAACAAACGATTTTGTCGATGTATATTATGCAGAATACGGCCGTGAGCCCGGCAATATCGATGCCCTGTCTTACGATACAATGGACATTGTTCTGAAGGTCCTGGAAAAACGAAATATTGCAACACGGGATGAATTCCTTGAGGCGTTGCTGGATGTACACGATTTCCGGGGAGCGACGGGCAGTGTTTCTTTCAACGGTAATCGCGTGTCCCAAAAAGACGCATTTATTTTAACGGTTCAAAACGGGAAGATTGTTCAAGTAAAATAATAACGGGCAGCAGGGCATCAAAGGCGGATAAAAGATGAGGATTTTATTGACGAATGATGACGGGATTTATGCCCGGGGGCTTGCCGCGCTTTACGGGGAACTTTCCCGGGAGGCGGATTGTCTGATCGTCGCGCCGGAAATTGAACAAAGCGCGGTGGGTCACGCAATTACACTTTTCCGTCCGTTGATGGTGCGGAGCGCAACGAAGGCCGGTAGTTTTCTGGGTTATGCTGTCTGCGGTACCCCTGCCGATTGCGTAAAAATCGGCATCAAGGAACTGGCCGGACAGGTG
>JAQVLL010000086.1 GCA_028704195.1 Smithellaceae bacterium | reverse complement strand
TGTCCCAAGCTCGATGATGGATTGGACGAATATGTTGAAAAAATCCAGCAGATGGTGGATGAGTCCCGGATCAACACGCTGACTTTGGTAATGATGCAGGTGCCCTGCTGCCGGGGATTAATGCAGATTGCCCAGGCCGCACTGCAGAAGTCAGCAAGAAAAGTGCCGCTGAAAGCCGTGGTCATCAGCATCCAGGGTGACGTGCTTTCTGAGGAATGGGTGTAGGCTACCCCAATCCTTATTCACCCATGGATCCTGTATATTCAGGACCCGGAATTATTCAACCGCGTGGCCATGGATTTTTTACTGACGGGTTTTTCTTTTTGCGAGGGCCAGCACGACGCCTCCAAGCCCGAAAGTGATGGCTAGAGCCTTGATCAGCATCCCGATGTAAAAGGGTATCCATCCAAGAAGCCATAATAAACACAACCCTACCAGCGTTTCTTTCACGATGGATTTCTGATGTCCGGGGAATATTTTTGTGATGATCATGTTGCCAAGAAGTGAACCGAACGCGATAAAGCCGATGATAACTGCCAGAAGCAGTGCTGTGAAAGCAAGCGGGATCAATAAGATGCCGATGACAGAGACCGCCAGCAGCATAAAGAAGGGCATGATCATTAAAGTAGCCAGAAAACCCCAGAAAAAAGATTTTAACGTGTAGGTTCGGATGGCGCTGACAACAGCGTCCAGCGACTGGGGCATCAGCAGAGCCATGATCAGTGCGATGATCAGGATGATGGCAAAAAAGCACAAGGAAATAACGTTGAGAATTAAAGACCAGCCCTCCAGTTCCCCCCTCATGGCCGAGTTAATGGAATCCGCAAGAGTGGTTGAGTTTACTTCCGTAATGTCACCGAAAACAAGAGAGCCGCTGCCTTTTGCCACAATGCCGCCGACCACGATAACATTTCCCCGGACAACGGCATAATTAGTCAATACGACGGATCCGCCAACGGCAATAACATTCTGCTCAACCAGACCATTTATCGTTGCCTGTCCGCCGACAACGACCACATTTTCAACCTTTTCTCCCTGTTTCACCGTAACGTCGCGGCCGGCCATGAGGATGTGTTTTGCCTCGACGGGCAGTGAAAGGAGAAGCAACAATACCAACGAAAAAATAACGGTAAGTTTCGCTTTCATGCATTGACCTTTATTGTCTATACCGCTTTTTGCCGGGTCATCATTTTCTGGCGGATGTACGCGATGACACCCGGCATCACAGAAATGATAATGATCGCAATAATAACGATTGTAAAGTTTCTTTTGACCGCCGGAATATTGCCGAAGAAGTAACCGCCCAGCAGGAAAGTGAAAACCCACAGAAGGCCGCCAACAATGTTATATAAGATGAATCTGGGGTAACTCATTGCCCCGACGCCGGCCACGAAAGGGGCAAAGGTACGAATAAACGGCATAAAGCGGGCGATAATAATGGTTTTTCCGCCGTGCCTTTCATAGAATTCATGCGTTTTTATAAGATATTTCTTTTTAAAGAAGCGGCTTTCTTCGTAATGAAAGACTTTGGGGCCGATGTAATGGCCGATTGCGTAGTTGACGCTGTCCCCGGCGATGGCGGCAATGCTAAGCAGAATCAGTAAAGCTTCAATGTTAAGCGCCCCCAACGCAGCCAGTGTTCCCAGAGCGAAAAGCAGTGAATCACCCGGTAGGACCGGTGTGACAACCAGGCCGGTTTCACAAAATATGACTAAAAAAACGATTACATAAATCCAGACACCGAAATTCCTGATCAGATCCGGCAGATATTGATCCAGATGGATGAAGAAATCTATTAAATAGAAGATCAGGTCCATTTTTTATGTTGTGCTCATTTCCTGCAGAAGTTTTATCGTTGCGAGACACCCTATATAGGGTTAACGGGGGGAGTGTCAACATGAAAAAGACCGGC
This sequence comes from Smithellaceae bacterium, assembly GCA_028704195.1. GTDB lineage: Bacteria > Desulfobacterota > Syntrophia > Syntrophales > Smithellaceae > UBA8904. The sequence continues at coordinate 5,609 of JAQVLL010000086.1, read as the reverse complement.
AATAAAAAAAGAAAGATACCCAAATGTGAAAAAGCATAACTGCACAAACGTGTTTCCTTAAGCGCAACGCGAGAAGCATTGCGATAGCTTCCGTAAAGCGTGATGCACTCTTACAGGAAATAGTAAGCCATAAAGGTTACCGGGAATACCGGATGAGGAAAATTTTTCCCTTCCACATCTTCAAACCCGAGTTTTTCAAACCAGTCGTGCAGTTCCGCGTGTTCAGCAATAATACCGATTTGTACGCGAAAAACGCCGAGGTGCCTTGCTTCCGATAAAGCGTGCTTCACCAGCGCTTCACCGAATCCCTGCCGGCGCTGCCCCGGGACAACTGCGAGACGCTCCAGATAACAGACCTCATCGTTTATTTTTTCCAAAGCGACGCATCCTGCGGGCTGTTCCCCCTGTTCCAGAATATAGTAGAAGACGTTGCGATTCATTTCCCGCATGATCCATTCAGAACGGCAGTTGGAAGGGTGGGTCGGGCTGTTCTGTGGGGTGAACCCGAATCGTTCGGCAATATCCAGAAAAGAATCCTGAATAATCTCGGTCAGAACATCGATGTCAGCCATTGTTCCCGCGCGTATTTGGTATTCCATTGTCTGTCTCCCGTTGCTCACCGTCTGGAGGCAATACTAAACTATATCAGCCTTCAGCACAAGTCCGATCAGGAAAGCCGAAAGTTTTTTAAAGGCCGCTGTTGTGTTCACCCGATATGTTCAGGAATGTTCTCCAAATTTATGGTTCAAGATCGCCTTGACATGCAGGAGCATGTTTCTTATAGTTCGCCAAACGAAGAAGACATTTTTCAACCCATAATCTGTTCCGAAAGGGGCGTATAAAAAAACCGTTCGGAAACCTTGAGATGATGCCTCAACAAGGAGGAACATTTGAAAATCAAAGATGTTGAACAGGATCCCAAAACCCATTTGCTCGGCCCGCGCCTCACATTTGCTTTGGATGATGAGGGAAAGTATCAGATAGTCGAGTCCGTGGGTAACAGCCTGGGAACACTGTCCGTGAAAATGATGCAGCACCACATTAACGATGAGGTAGAAGCCGCAGCTGAAAGGGTCAGGTCGGGCAAGGAAAGCCCGCTGGCCTTTTTTATGGCTCTTCATATTATGGATCGTGGACTCCTGTCTCAGTACGTCGGGATCGCCGGCTGGCGGATCAAAAGACATCTCAAGCCATCGGTGTTCGGGAAGCTCAAAACCGATGTCCTTCAGAGGTACGCTGATTTCTTCGGGGTAACACTGGAGGAGTTCATCAACCCCAGGCTGGACAGAAAATATCTCTTACTTGGAATGAAGGATAACGAAAATGGATATTGACACCGGATACAGGCACCGTGTCGGGGCGCATTGCGAAACCTGTGTAACGGCCGGGCTAATCAATCATCACGGCCCAAACGGTATGAACGTTACAGAGCCCCTGGTCTTTGGAACCGGCTCGGGATTAAATTTTGTGCATGTCCCGATGCTCAAGTTTATGGGGCTTCCGCTGACGTCTTTTCGTTCTCCGGCCGGAAGCATCATGAAAAAATCCCTGGAGCGGTTGGGAGTGCAGGCTCAAATCCGCTACTTCTCCGACCAGAACAAGGCCATGCAGGCGCTGGATACTGAAATTGAAAAAGGCATTCCCGTTGGCCTCCAGGTGGGAGTGTACTGGCTTCCCTTTATCCAGGAAGTCTTCAGAATTCATCTGAATCTTCACAACCTCGTGGTGACCGGAAAGAAGGGGAACGATTACCTTGTTTCTGATTTTCTTACAAATGAAATTGCGGTTTGCCCGGCAAAGGATCTTCAGAAAGCCAGGTTTTCAAAAGGATCAATGGCCCCAAGGGGCAGAATGGTTGTCATCCGGAAAGTTCCCGATCATCTGAGGCTTGCCTATGCATGTTCCGCGGGAATCCGCGATGTCTGCAGCACGATGCTCCAGCCCCTTTTTCCGTTTGTCGGAGCAAAGGGCATCCGATACATCGCCAACAGGATGGAAAAGTGGCCGTCCACTCTCGGAGAACGCAGCAGCCGACGCAATCTGGGCAATGTTATCATGATGCAGGAGGAAATCGGAACGGGGGGTGCGGGTTTCAGGTATATGTTTGCGGCTTTTCTGGAGGATTCCGCCGAAATCCTGAACGACGAGAGGCTCTTGCGCCTTTCTGGACAAATGACCGCGACTGGTGACAAATGGCGTAGTTTTGGCGTCCAGGCCGCCCGTTACTGCAAGGGAAGATCACGGAAGGGAGAAGGGTTTGCCTCCTATGCTGCTATCCTCAGAGAATGTGCGGATGAGGAAGAATCCATATTCCGGGAATTGAGGAAGATTGTTCCAAAGATCACGGCCGGGAAAACAAGTCAGGGCCCGATTTAGAGATGATAAAAAACCTGCCATAAGATGTAATCGGGAAACTGAGGCAGGGGTTGCGGCCCTGCCTGAGTTTGAGCCTGTATCCTTTTCATTAACGTCTATATGGCTTCGTATTGAGCTGACGGCGCCGCCGCTTTACTTCTGGATTCGAATTTGCCTTCGGATTCTGAATGGTCCTTCTTCCATGGTGGAGGGAAAATACGGTTCTTGCGCAGCCAGAACCGGCGCTTTTCCGGATAAGCCACCACGGCGATCACTCCCATGGCAGACTCGTCGCCAAATGCTGCGGCATACGAATCGGGAACATCGGTGAAGTAGAAACGGTTGATGGTATCCTGTGCCTGTCGCCGACCTGTTTAAAATGGCGTGATCATCCCCTAGAAAACAATCCAGAGTGCAATGAGAGGCCCAAGGTTAAACACGATGACAATGATTTTATAAATAGCCAGACCCGCGTAGTGAATGGCATCGAACGTCTCGACCGAAATTTTGAACCAGTGGCTGTGCAAACGGTACATCCAGTCATGGGCCAGCATAAAGACACCTGCCCAGATGCAGAGGAAAACATAGTTGATGATGACACAAAGAAGAAGAAAGTCCTTGATTTCATTTGTTGTCATGATCCACCTCCATGGAATTCTTAAAGAGGCTGTATATTTCACCGGCTGTCATTCATGAACTTCAATGACTCCACCTGAAAGCACTCCCTTGTTTTGAGTCCCATTTTCTTTTTCGTCGGACAGTTCCACCGTTGGATGGTTGTCTGTCAGCAGGGAAACACTATCTTTTTAACAGGCGATACACAATCAACAGAAGAAGAGCTCCTCCGATGGCAAGCAGTATGCTTACCAGGTTGAATCCGGTTACGGTCCCGATTCCCAGAAAGGACCCGATAAAACCGCCCAGAAAACCACCGGCTATGCCGATCAGGATGGTAATGATGATTCCTCCCGGATCCTTGCCCGGCATGATTAATTTTGCAAGAACGCCCACGATAAGTCCCATCACGATCCATGATAAGATTCCCATGATCAATCTCCTTTACGTCATTTTAAAGGTTAATCTAAATTTATGCCTTGCCCGTTCCAGGACAGAATCATTACGATGAATGACTTTTTTATCACATCCTTGACGTTGCAGTCAAACTAATCCATGCCCTGTTTTCTGAAACGCCTGCGGAATTCCTGTGGCCGCTCGTATTCCGGCAGCGACCATATTCCTCTTTTTGCTGATTTTGCTTTCCTGCAGGCATCAAGAAATGGTTTCCGGTAGGGATGTCGAAGGTATTTGATATAACAATCCGCGTATCCTTCCATGAGCATTTCCAGATTTATATTTCTGTTTTCCAGCCGGATAATTCCAACCATGCGTCTGTACCGGTCAACGTCAATAATGTCCAGTTTCACCTTATGATCGAGGATTTTATTTTTCAGGGCTTCGGCCGATTCTTTTCCATGGGATTGTCCGGGCATATTCCACTGACCTGTCTGGTAATCGGTCTTTGGTGTTTCAGGTGCATCAATGCCATAGAGCCTGACCCTGAGGATGGTTTGATTCAGTGTTGTTATTTGAATTGTGTCACCGTCATACACCCGGGTGACGGTTCCTTTCACCGTGCGGGAAGCTTTGGCATAAACAGGTGATTCTGTACAGGCCACGAGGATAATGAAGGCAGGTACGAAGAAGAAAAATTGAATGAGAAATCCTTTTGATCTCGTCATATTGGTAATTCTCCTCATGTCTTTTCATTGAGCATAAAGGGAAGGATCTTAATTGTCAAAACAATTGTCGTGCCCCGAAATGTACAACAGTGTCTGCATGTTAAACTGCCGCCGCAAGGATAAAGAAAGAATTGACAGACAACGTTTTAAAGCTGCAACTTCAATAACGCACGTATCTGTAATAATCATAGACGGTGTCGAGGCATTTTTCTATTTCCGAGGATTTTGCGATGCAAAAGATGATATGTTTTTCTTTGGATATGGCTTTTTCAAGATATTCAAAGATGGGTAAATGGGGGTCCGCGAGCGCTACGGTCAATTTCCTGGCGCTGTTGTTTAAAACGACAATCCGATTTTTTAAGCCGTATTGTTCCCCTATGGCTTTTTGTAGGGTGCGGGATACAGTGTAACCTTTTAAAGAAACAATGGGCATGCTGAAGTGAGCAGACAGAGCATGAACATAATCTTTCTCGCTTATCATCTTGCTTCTGGCCAGCAGGGTACCCAGATTTTTGTGAATGCCGAAGTATTTTTGCTGCTTCTGCTGATCAAGAATGTCGCTTAACTGCTCCCGTGTTATGATATCCAGTTCAATGAAAATTTCTCCCAGTTTTTTTCTCTTGTTGCTGTAGTAAAGACCTTTCATGATTTTGGACTGGGGAAGGCCCATTTCGCAGAGTATTTGCCCAAGATATTTAGCGGGTTCTCGTTTTTTTCGGTCCATGGCTAATTTCAAATCAGATTCCGATATGATACCTTTCGACACGAGAATCTGACCGATTTTATTGGACGAGGACTCCGCCTCCTGAATTTTGGATTCAAGCTTCTTTGTTACGGCATTGAGACTGGTCAATGCTCTGCTGATATTCATATAGGAATTGGCCTGTATGAGACCCATTTCACGAAGGATTTGTTCCGGTGTTTTGTCTGGTTCTCGTTTTTGCCTTTCCATGGCTTCGCTTAAATCGTTTATTGTGATATTTCTTTTCGCAACGACAGGTTCGCCATCTTTCTCAGATGAAAACTCAGCCTGTTTCATTCTGGATTCGAGTTTCTTTGCCGCGTCATTCAGGGTGTTTAATGCCTTATTGATATGGACACTGGGCTTTTGAGAGGCCGGTTCACGGTTTTTTCTTTCCGTGGTTTTGCTTGAATTTTTTACGGGGATGTTTTTTTTATTATCTGGAATACGAAACATAGGATTCACACACTTGACTCCGTGGGATGATTACTGACAGTTATTTCTCTGACGAATTTTGATTCCCGTTCAGATGAATTCTAGGGTTTGCCGAATTCATAACCCGTGTCGTGTATCCATTGTTCAGCATTTGACCGGTGAACAGGATGAAACATGCAAAACCTCGATACAGATATCATAACCATCAAAAACTGCGTCCGATAGAAATATCCACCTTCACCTTATAAAGAATATAAATAAACCTGTTAAATAATGCAAGACAAATGCCACGAATCTAGTTCTAAATAAGAAACAGCCGTAAATAGATTTAGAACTCA
>JAQVLL010000085.1 GCA_028704195.1 Smithellaceae bacterium | reverse complement strand
ATTCTGTCCGGTAGTATAGCGCTGATCAGCAACGCCCTGCTCTGTGGAAAACAGTCATCCGGATCACAAGCCTGATTTTTCAATATTTTCTTAATAAGACAGAATTATCTGCCCAGAATGAAAGCAGCCAGTGAAAAATAGGAGGCAATGGTGCAGATATCGGCAAAGGCCAGCGTTAGAGGCCCCGATGCCAGATGCAAATCGAGCTTCAGCTTGTGCAATAGCGCGGGAATACTGACCCCGATAAATCCCGCCAGCATCAGTGACGCCATGATGCCGGAGGCGATCACCAGGCCCGCCGCCACATCCCTCTTCCAGGCAAAGGCGATGGACCCCACAATAGACCCGCAGGCGGCAGCCAGAAGAAAAACCCGCGTCAATTCACGGCGCAGCACGTCAAAATACCAGCCGGTTTGGGAAGCGCGATGATGCATATAATGGACGGTAATGGCCATGGTCTGCATGGAAACACTTTCCCCCAGTCCCAGGACCAGCGTTAGAAAAAACGCCAGGATCAGGCTCTGCGCCAGGGTTGCCTGGAAAAACCCGACCAGGAGCGCGCAGACGGTACCGCTGGCGATAGTGGCCAGAAGCCACGGGAAGCGATAACGAAACACGCTGAGCGAAGACTTATTGCGCATCTCCGCTATCTGCACGCCCAGAGTGTCAAAGACGCTGTGGACCTGTTCGCGTTCTTCCATGTCGATCATTTCCTGGGTAAAGACATTGACGTCAATGACCCCGCGCATTTTCCTCTCTTCATCAACAATCGGGAAAGCGAGGTATTTATAAAGGATGAAAAACTCCAGCGCCTCCATTAAATTTGCGGAATCCGGTATGGCAATCAGGTTTGTGGCCATGATCGATTCCACAAGCGTATCCGTCGGAGAAGTCAGCAGCCTTCTCGTCTGCAGGGTGCCTTTCAGCCGGCCTTCATCATCAAGGACATAAAAATAGAGAATCGTCGATTCCGTCTGACTTTGGCGGATGCTCTCCAGGGCCTCACCGACGGTATTATGCGTGTAAACCACCACAAAATCGGTATTGGCATGGTCCATCACAGGATCATTAAGATCATTTATTGTTACGGGTTCATTCATGCTTTATTTTTTCCACCAGATAACACTGAACGGGGCGACCGGGATTTTGATCGCGTGACCTGCCGGATCAGCCGGACTTTCAAGAGCCAGCCTCACAGCGGTAAAAGGTTTGTATCACAGAATTTTTCTTAAAACATTTTTTTGTAAGTATAAAAACAAGCTCTTGCCAAGTCAAGTAAATTGATCAATATTGTAAAAAAACCTATAAAAGAATGTTAAAGATCCGTGATGAATCTGACAAACAACATCGTCCTGCTGGAAACCCTCCGCAGGGACAGGAACAATTCGCAAAACTTCCTGTTTGCAGAACCGGTGGAAATCATCACCTGCCGCAAACCAGCCCAACTGCAAACGTGTTTCCGGCAAATGGAAGACCACAGGGAAAAAGGCTTTTTCCTGGCAGGTTTTTTTGCCTACGAGATGGGCTATTTTCTTGAAGAATCCCTGAACCAGTACTGCCCGAAAACCGATTACCCCCTGCTGTGGTTCGGAGTCTATCGTGAACCGTTGAAGCGGTTGCCCCGCGACGAGCAACATGAAAACCGGCCTTTCTTTTTTTCCCAACCCCGGCTGGCGATTGATTTTGGACAGTACGAAAAAGCAACCCGGAAAATCAATACCTGCATCGCAAAAGGAGAAACTTACCAAATTAACTACACGTCCCGGTATGATTTTCATTTCGTCGGAGACATTGCCGGTTTTTACGAGCGTCTAAAACAGTCTCAGAAAGTTTCCTACTCGGCGCTCATTCACTTTGCCGGTAACACCGTTATTTCCCTTTCGCCGGAACTTTTCTTCCGTGTCGACACCAGGGGAAACGTCACGGTAAAGCCGATGAAGGGCACTTCACCGCTATCGGCATCTTCGCGCTGGCTGAGCCATGACGCGAAAAACAAAAGCGAAAATGTCATGATTGTGGATCTGCTCCGAAATGATCTGGGCCGGATTTGTCTGCCCGGCTCCGTGAGAGTGAAAAAACTTTTCGAAGTGGAAACGTATGAAACCCTGCTGCAGATGACGTCCACCATAACCGGCAGGCTCCGGCCGCAAATCAAAATGCTGGAGATGCTCAAAAGCCTTTTTCCCTGCGGCTCGGTGACCGGCGCGCCGAAGATCCGGAGCATGAAAATTATCAGCGATCTCGAACACGGGCCAAGAGATATATACACCGGCGCCATCGGTTACTTTGCCCCGGACGGTCAGACCGTTTTTAATGTCGCCATCCGGACCATTGATCTCCGGCATCAGTCCGGCCATAAATACCGGGCCAGGATGGGAGTCGGAGGAGGCATCGTTGCTGATTCCCGGCCGGAAGATGAATTCGAGGAATGCCGACTCAAGGGACAATTTCTGACCGGCACTATACCGGAATTTGCGCTTATTGAAACCATGCTTCTTGAAAAGGGAAGGATAAAATATTTAAGCCGTCATCTGCAGCGCTTAAAAAATTCGGCCCGCTTCTTTTCCATCGCTTGCCCTCTGGATGAAATAAAAACTTCACTGAACTCATATGCGGCAAAATTATCCGGAAGGATCCGCCTGCGTCTGCTTGTGAAACCCGATGGAAATTTTTTGATTCAGCATCAACCGACAGATCCACGGCCCGCCTCATCTCCGCTGGTTGCTGTGTCCCGGCATAAAACAAATTCCGACAATCCTTTTTTATATCACAAGACGACGCACCGGAAACTGTATGATGAAGAATTCAAAAGATACTCGGCCCGGGGATATTTTGATGTTGTTTTTCAAAATGAAAAAAATGAAATTACCGAAGGCGCGATATCCAATATCTTCATCCTGGTGAAAGACAGGTGGTACACACCGCCCCTTTCCTGCGGATTATTAAACGGCATCGCCAGGCAGGTGATGATCAGGAAGTTCAATGCCCGGGAAAAAATACTGAATCTCAAAGACCTGAAATGTGCGGACCGGATTGTCCTGACGAATTCCGTCCGTGGTGCAAACACTGTAAATCTCAAATCCGAGCGAATGAAATGAAATACATCACCTTAGTGAAGTGTTTCAGTAAAAGCTTTACACTGCTGTCATTTCGAACGAAGTGAGAAATCTTAATAAATCCGGAACAATAAAAAAGATATCTCCCGCTGGTCGATATGACAAGATTATAATGACGCACTACCCTAGATGGGACCCCTTCGCGGACTTCAACCAATGATTAATGAACGGAATGGAAGCCCTGCGGTGACGAAAATGCAATCCCGGAGCAGGCGCTCCGTACCTCCACACAGGCATATTTTCATTTTGCATCGCGCCAATAATGTGCTATAGGGCTGCCTCGTCAAGGGAAAAAATGCGCCCATGGCTCAGCTGGATAGAGCGCCAGACTACGAATCTGGATGTCGCAAGTTCGAATCTTGCTGGGCGCACCAATTATATCAAGGGGTTAGCCATTTGTGGTTAACTCCTTTATTTTTTCTGTGCAGGGATCTGCGTAAGTATTTTGCGACACGCCCTCAAAGATTCTCATTACCTCACGTTAGATAGACTATGATGGGTGCATTCGACTTTCAGCGTCCCGATTCCCGTCATTCTTTTTTGGCATTTACATGCACAAACTGATATTTCAAGACCTGAGCCAACACTTGCCTTTCATTACAATTTTATCTATATTCAAAAACAACTATCCGGGGAGCTTTATTGATGGAAGACAGGCAGTTTGGCCGGATTCGTTTTCTTTGCGGGGAAAACGGGGGGAAATATCCTTACAATCACTCTTTATATGTGCAGGGTAATAATCTGCGTGTGGTTATCGATCCCGCATGCTCGCTTCCCAAGCTCACACGCCTGAAAGAAGAAGGTGTGGACCAGGTATGGCTGTCGCACTGGCACGAAGATCACATCCACTACGTCAATGAGTTTGAAGACTGCACCGTGTGGATTTCCAAACGTGATTTTCCGCCGCTGACCGACCTCAATATTTTCATGGACTGGTATGGCTTGCTGATGCCTTATCAGCGTGCATACTGGGAAAAGATTATGCTTGAAGTGTTCGACTTCCGGCCTCGGCAGTCGGCTTGCTTTATTGAGGATAATCAGATCATCGATCTGGGCGGATTGAGTATTCAGGTAATTGCCACGCCCGGCCACACACCGGGACACCTGTCATTTTTTTTCCCTGAGGAGGGTTTGCTTTTTCTCGGAGATTACGACCTGACGTCGTTCGGGCCCTGGTACGGCGATGTCGCCTCCAGTATTGAAGATACAATCCGGTCCATTCACAGGCTCAAAAACATTCCCGCCAGCCGCTGGGTGGTAGCGCACAATACCGGGCTTTATGAAGAGAATCCCGGTCCCCTGTGGGATCAGTATGAAAGTGTCATCTACGAGAGAGAATCGAAACTTCTGGCTGCCCTGGAAAAACCGAAAACGCTGGAGGCAATCTGCGCCTGCTGGATTATTTATGGAAAGCCCCGCCAGCCGAAAGAGTTTTTTGAGTTCAATGAAAAAGTCATGATCGGCAAACACCTGGAATATGCTCTCAGCGAAGGACGGATTGTTTGCGAAAACGGCCTCTACCGACGCGCGTGATCCATGTAAACTGATATTTCAAGACCTGACCCCAGTTTTTTTCTTCGGCTTGACTTAAACAACAGATAATTTTATAAAAATCATATCATGGTTGAAGGAGAATAAAATGAAAAACTATCTATGGATCATTGTGTTAATCGCTGCTTTATTGATACCGGCAAAGGGGATATCGTCTGATAAGGTAAATTACACCAAGATACCTCCGCAGAATTTTTTCATCGAAATTTATGAGGACGGCAAGAAAATTGAAAACAGATTTTTGTATGTCGACTTAAAAATATTAAACAGAAAAGATGCGCAGTGGACCACACTATTTCTGGATGGTTCCCGTCGGTGCATCAAGAGGCACACGGCCATTTATAAGCCGGTCGTCAGCCGATGGGATGAAGCGATTTCCGATATACACTACGATAAAAATTCTTTTCAATTAAAACTTAAATTTCCACATGCTGAAGAAGAAATGACTGTGAAAGGAAAAAGAATAAAAAATACTTCCGACTTTAAGATCGAAGGCACCGGGTACAGGAAAGATTTAGTTTCCAATGAAAAAGTAACAATAGAATGGAAATCTATCATTGTTGATGCATGGTAAACGTTTGACATATTCAAGTCATTGAAAAAACGATGGAAATTCATTTAATCCCGCTGTTGTGGAGCCAGCGTTAATTCTGCGCAGCTTTCTGCGATATTAAAACATTCGTTTCATACCCTGACAACTTGTTGACAAATGACTGAATTTACTAATTATTATTATCATTTTCACGTTTTTATACCCAAAAGCACTCGCAATGCGAACAGGCTTTTTGCAACTTTTTTCCCATAATTTTTTTCAAATTCCCCTATTTCCGGAATACTCCATTGTGATTAAAACCACCCCTAACCATTTCGGGTTTCGATTTTTCCGTTTTGTCAACAAATAATTGATTTAATTAGATTATACAAAAATACCGAAAGTCAGGCATTGAACCAGAATACTAGCGCTTAACTTGTAGTATACCGCAAATAAACTAGTGAGACTTTTCAAAAAAACTATGTCATAGATTTTGCCAACTTCAGCGAAGAAGGAATTTGATTCAAACGAATGCCAAGAAGTTGAAAAGGAGCCTGTTCATGAACCCCAAAAATGAAATATCTGTAAAGGAACAATTTGCCGGCAAACGTATTCTGATCACCGGGACAACGGGGTTTTTGGGAAAAGTTGTCATCGAAAAAATCATCCGTGAGATACCGGATGTCGAGAAGATCATCCTGCTGGTTCGTGGAAATGACAAGTATCCCACGGCCAGGGAGCGCTTTGATCATGAGATTGCTTTATCCACTATCTTCGACCGCCTCAAAGAGGAAAGCCCTGCCATTTTCAGTCAATTCTGCAGGGAAAAGATAGAATGTGTCACGGGCGAGCTCACCCAAAAGAATTTCGGACTGAACAGTGAAGATTTCACAGGGCTTGCCGGACGTATTGACCTTGTCGTCCATGTAGCAGCCTCCGTGGATTTCCGCGAACAACTGCAAAAGGCTTTAAAGATCAATACCCTGTGCCTTCTCAATCTTACAGAGCTGGTCAAGGCGGCCGGAAACGTCCCTATGGTGCATGTATCAACCTGTTTCGTGAACGGCTTCAATACAGGGGACTGCCGGGAAGAAGTCGTCGTTCCCGCCAGCAAAGGCTTCACAAGAAACGCGAAAGGCTTTTATCAGGTCCGCCCGCTGATTGCAAAGCTTGAGGAAAAGGTCAGGAAGGTTGAAGAAAACTGCTCCCGTTCCGACGAGCTTGCTGAAAGCCTGGTTGAACTGGGGTCAAAAGAATCCCACCGATATGGCTGGAACGACACGTACACCTTCACAAAGTGGCTTGGTGAACAAATCCTCATGGAGGAACTCTCGGACTCCACATTGACCATTGTCCGTCCGGCAATCATTGAAAGCACCTACCAGGAGCCGGTTCCGGGATGGGTCGAAGGCGTTAAAGTGGCAGACGCAATTATCCTTGCCTATGCAAGAGAAAAGACCCCGTTCTTCCCCGCCCGGGCAAATGGTGTCATCGATGTTATTCCGGCGGATATGGCGGCAAACAGCCTGATTCTGGCCGCGGCTGAAGCACTGGCGATCCCGGGAGCGCACCGGATCTACCAGTGTTCGACCGGTTCGTCAAATCCCATCACGGTCGGCCGGATGGTGAATTTGCTTCAACTGGAGTCCAATCGCAACGCCGAAGCCTATGAAAAACTGTATCCGAAAGGCAAACCAAAAAGAAACTTCCGGATTGTTGACCGGAAACTTTTTATCACGGCAATGGCGGCACTGAAATGCGTTGTGAAGGTATATGACGGGGTCTGCAAGTCTACAGGTATGAGAAACAGGATTCGTAAAGTGACGGATTTTGTGAATACAACCATGAAGCTGGCCATCACCTTTTCTTTTTACGCGTCACCCCGATACGTGTTCCACAACCATAATCTCATGGACCTTGCCTCACGGGTATCACCCGCGGATTGCAGCGCTTTTCCCGTGGACGCACGAATCATTGAGTGGGAGAGCTATATGGGGCCGATCCATCTGTCCGGATTGAACCGCTATGCTTTAAAAGTTCGCAAGACCGCCCTGCATCAGGCACAGGAAAACATCCGGGTCCCGAACGTTGCGGAGATTCCTGCTGTTGGCAGAAGACTGGAGCGCGGGACGGTATAGCCCTGCCTCAAGCGCAGAGCATGTAAATTACAACGAGATAGGTATTTACAAGCCGCTTCTCACAAGATAGTTTTTTTTGTTATTTTAACCCAGATTCCGCAATAGGGCAGATTTCTATTGCGTAGCAATGAGATATAAACAAAAGTTGTGTTTAGGAAGATAGGTGGTGTATCCATCGGTTGATTGTTTAGCGACAGTTAACCGACCACAAAAATGGAAAGGATACACACACCATGAGGAGAGATA
>JAQVLL010000084.1 GCA_028704195.1 Smithellaceae bacterium | reverse complement strand
AATGGCTGTCTCCCTTGCCCCGGAAGCGTTTGACGTTGAGCATGAAGATTTCGAGCTTGGAGAGCACATTGGGCGGCAGAAGGTTCCCGTCAATTTCAATCGAGATGGTCGGGTATTTTCTTTCCCGCGCCCAGGGGGTATAAAGCCCTTCGATGACGCGGCCGATCAGGCAGGCGAAGGGCGAAATGTTGACAATCCCCGAATAGCCGTCCATCATGGCCGTGGCTGCGACACCGCTGGAAATGCAGATTTCTGAATGCAGCTCGTGGCTCGCGAAATGCTTTTCGGTGTTGTTCATGATTTTGATCATGTCGTGCGGCGTGTGCGGTACCAGTCCGGTTGTGTTCAGGGTTTTGCGGACATTTTTCTCTACATTTTTTTTATAGATATGTTCAATTCTCCAGTCGATGATATCTCGGAACTCCCTGGTAAAGGGACGCCGGTACCATGGGGCAAGTTTCAGTTTCTTTTTGAGTTCATAGTGCCGGACAAAATCGCAATAGTAAAACCATTCGGCGACATTCGACACCTTGCCGACAATGCCGTGACGGCTGAACTGCTGGATTAATTCATCCACGGCAAAATCATCCCGTCGGACATAGATTTCTCCCACGATCAGCACTCTGGGGCAGTCTTCCATTTTTCTGGCAAGCGGTATCCTGGAGATCGTGTCAGCAATCTCCTTCAGAACGGGAAGAACTTTGGTGATATCCTGCTCGGCGACGCTGATCATTTTTTGCCAGATCTGATCGTAAACGTTCATGGCTTCTACGGGGTCGGCGGCACACGTCCTGAGGGAGGTTTCCACATCTTTCATGTAGTCCCCGATCACTGCCGCCCACCAGGCGTACTTGGTAAATTCCGTCCCCAGTTCCGTGTAGGAATTGTCCGAATCCATCGTAAACACCACAACGTTTTCCAGGCGCAGATCCTTGAACAGGTTTTCATAAAACACAAAGTATTGTCCGGTTCTGCAGGGGCCTGTTGTGGTGGGGACAAAAAGGATATAGATTTCATCCTTGCGGTATTGATCGGAAGATAAATATTTCAAAGCGCTTCCCAGAACCAGATGCGACGGCAGGCATTCCTTGCCGGAGGCGTGATTGCGTGCCATCTGCAGGGTGTAGATATCGGGGACGGGCATGGCTTGCGCATTGATGCCGAGGCCTCGAAGAGTTGCTCCAACCAGTTCCGCGGAGAGCCTGCCCATGTTGGATAAGAGCAGCTTGACACGGGGGTTGTTTTTAATCGGGATTTTTTCGCCGGTGACATTGTTGTTAATGTGAATTTCTTCGTCCGGATTGTTGATGAAGCGAAGGCCGTTGTCGTATCGTTCCTCATCGATATCGGTCAGCTTGGAACGGTAGCCTTCGATAATGTCCAGAAAGGCTTCAATGCGTGTATCGACGCCGGCATCGGCCGTGTGGGAATCCAGTTCCAAGATTAAAAAAGGCTTGGTGCCCATGATCCACTTCAGATAATGCAGCATGAAGGAATCGGGTGCGCATGAGAAATTGGAAATATAGGTCACAAAAATATTGTCTTCGTTTTTCAGAAGTGTGCCGGCCTTCATGTCCTGCTGGCCGTAATACCAGTACATGTTGGGATAAATGGCCTCGTCGGCAAACGGAAGAATATCGAACGGGATGATCGAGTAACCGCGGGATGTGTATTTCCGGGGAATGCCCATGTTGGTGTCTGTGGTAAAGGAGTTATAGGGACGTCCCAGAACGGCAATGACCGGGCGTTTGGCCCGTCGCGCCTCTTCAAGCGCCTGTTTGCCAAGTTCCGTAAATCTGGCAAAGCACTCCATCTGTTTTTTGTGTGCCAGGGTGAAAGCGTTTTTCGCCTCGGCCTCACTGAATCCAAGCGCGGCGGCCATGGCGATGAACGGTTCGGCGGCTTTTTTTATCCCGTACATGAAGCTGACGACAGGCGCCAAAAATTTTTCGTCCGGAATCTCCGGGAAAGCTTGCTTAATATAATAGGGCAGGCCCTGTGTGATCGGGCAGAAATTGGCCTGAACCGTTTTTTCGTAACTGTCCATGTCCCGGAAGTGGGGCAGGAAAACATAATCGATATTACGGTTTAAAATATCCTGAACGGCGCCGTGAGCGATTTCCGCCGGGAAGCAATAATTGCTTTCGACACGTGCTGTTCCTTCGTGGGAGATTTCCCGGGATACAAAAGTTTCGATCCCCAAGGTATGGAAAAACCAGGAATAGAGGGGCCAGAGCGTGTAAATCGAAAAACAGCGGGGAATGCCGACGACAAACTCTTTTTTCTTAACCAGTGTGGCGGGGTCGGGGGCGCATTCTTTAAACAGGATGTCATTTCGCTTTTCAATGTAGTCGATGACTTCGGCTTCATTAAAAACTTTTTTCTTGCGGATGTTGGCGTATTTGTTACAGCGGCCTCCGAACATGTATTTGTGGCCGTTGACATTGAGAATACGGATGGGGCAAAAATTATCGCAGGCCTTGCACTGAAATTCCTTTTCATAGATGATGTCCGTGGCCAGAATCTGATCAATGTCGTAACTGGACTTGGTCAGAAATCCTTCCTCGACTTTTTGTTTGGCAAGAATGCCGACACCGAAACAGCCCATCAACTCCGGATCCGGGGGTACAAGGATGTCTTTGTCCAGCAGCATGGCGAAGGCCAGCGGGACGGCTTTGTTCTTGGCTACACCGCCCTGCAGGACAATATTTTTGCCGATGGTCCGGTTGCCCACGACGCGATTGAGGTAATTGGACACAATCGATGTGACAATTCCGGCGGTGATGTCTTCCCGGGATGCTCCCTGCTGAATGGCATTGCGGATATCCGAATTGATGAAAGCGGAGCAGTGTTCGCCGAATTTCAGAGGCTCCTTTGCCGCCAGCGCGATATCGCCGATCTGGTCGGCCTCCGGGATGTTCAGATCTCCCTGCGCAGATTCTTCCAGGAAAGACCCGGTTCCCGCTGAACAGGCTTCGTTCATGGCGTAATCGATCGGGACTTTGTTTTTGAGAGAAACATATTTGGCGTCCTGACCGCCGATTTCAAAGATCGTGTCGATGTTGTCCCGGTAAAACGTGGTGCCGACGGCGTGCGCGATGATTTCATTGTAGACGCCCGGCGTTTCGAGGAATACGCCGAGGATCTCGCGCGACGAACCGGTTGTGGAAGCCAGGGTAATGCTGATTTTTCCATCACCAATATCTTCAAAGATCTGCTTCTTTAGCTCTACGAGGCAGTTCTTGAGGGATCGGACCGGATCGCCGTGCGTCCGTCCGTAAAAAGACGCGGTGATTTCGTTGGTTTCGATGTCGATGAGGCAGGCTTTTGTCGTGGTGGAGCCACCGTCCACACCCAGAATATATTCACGACCGGCGACAACTTTGCCTTTTTGGGAGGGCAGATAGGTGACCCGGCCCTGTGCCGTCTGGAGGCTTTTGAATCTCTTAAACTGAATCTGGCTGCTTTTGAATAACTTCTCCGCAGGCGGTAAAATACTTCCGGAGATTCCCGCCATCAGGGCCGCGCCGTAAGCCTCGAAATAAGGCGCCTGCGGGGGAACGATGAATTCGATTTGTCCCATCCGTTCCCGGATAAAACGCAGGATGTATTGGTTTTGCGTTACCCCACCGACAAGCAGCACGGTTCCTTTTTCGATTTTCGCTCTTTTGAGAAAATCGATGACTTTCACGGCCATGACATCGCTCAGCGACAGCACGATATCGCCGGTTGTGGCTTCTCCTTTGTTGAGCCGATGCGTGCAGTCGCTTTTCATGAAGACCGAACAGCGCGATGAGAGCTTCAGCACACGGCAGTTCTCGGGGATGCTGTTGATATCACCAAGCTTCATGTTCATCCGCGCCAGCTGCTGTTTGAAGAATTCACCGGTTCCCGAGGCGCACTTGTTGCCCGAGAAGCTGGTGATGATTTTATTGTTGTGATCGATGGTGTAGACAACCAGATCTTCTCCGCCCAGGGAAACCAGAGCGTCGATTTTCTGATCGATTTTTTGCAGGGCTTCTTCAATGCAAAGGGGTTCGATCACGCTGCTGATATTCAAAAGATGGCGGCCCTCGGTGCCGGTGACCAGTGTTTTCGTATCCGATGGTATGCTGTGGGCTGACAGGATCTTGGCGAGGGTATCGAGAAAATTACCTTCATGCGGTTCAACGGCGCTCCATGCGAGGTGATCTCCCTCGAGCAGGGCCACCTTTACGTTTGACGATCCGATATTGATTCCCAGACTGCTGTGCATAAGAACTCCCTTAAAACATTATCCCCGTGGTCAATATTACGATTGATCCATATCGTCAAGCATCAGATGTGATTATTAAAATATCCTTTGATAAGACAAAGGGTTAGGCAGATTCGATGAACAAGAAAAAAGCAGCTGAGTAAGCTTGCTGTCAGCTGCTTTTTGTTTCGAATATCAGTTAGCTGCCGGTTGGGTCAGCATGATTTGTTTTGCCACAACCCGGAAGGCCTTAATGGCCTTCTTCCATTGCGCCGCCGATATACATCATGGCCAGAAGCATGAAAACCAGCGTCTGGACAACCGACGTAAAGATCATCAAAAACATGATAGGAAGCGGAACAATCAGAGGCACCAGTAAAAGGACAACCAGCAGAACAATGTCTTCACCGGCGATATTGCCGAACAGACGGAAAGTCAGGGACAACGGACGCGACAGGTGACTGATGATTTCAATCGGAAGCATCAGCGGAATCAGCCACCAGACAGGTCCTAAAAATTGTTTGAGATATTTGAAACCGTGCGTGATGACACCAACGACATGCGTGGAGAAAAACACGACGAGTGCCATGGCCAGGTTTGTGTTGATGTTGGCCGTCGGAGATTCAAATCCGGGGATGATCCCGATCAGGTTGCTTATTAAAATAAATAATCCCAGCGTGGCAATCAGGGGAAAGAATTTCTTCCCGTGTTCCCCCATGGTATCGATTAGCAGGGTATGAAGACCATCTACGATCACTTCCATAACATTTTGTATACGGCCCGGATAAACCTGCAGGTTACGGGTTGCCAGAAACGAAAGTGCGGCCAATAACAGCATCACAAAAAAAGTGTTGAAAACGATGGTCATGTTAATGCCCATATCGTGCAACCAAGAAGTATGGAAGAATATTAGGGGTTCCATTTGTGTCTAACTAGCCTCCTCAATTAAGTTTTTTTTTGCCAGTGTTGTGATGACGGTGAGAGTGACGTTGATCACAACGACGGAAAGTCCAATAAGAAGTCCGACGACATGAACCGTGTCGGCGGCAAGCAGAAAATACACGACCACACCGGTCAGCGCCAGGCGGATGTAATACTTCATCATGGTCGGCCGTTTCACATTTCCGGAAAGATTTTTGAAAAGACTGTGCAGGCCGTGTTCCATGCCGTGAAAATTGAGAATGCTGATAAAGCCGCCGAGGAGAATTCCCAGGGAAAACTTGAAAGGAGCGAAAAACAGAGAGGGAATGAAAAGAATTGCCAGGATGATCCAGTTGGCGATTTCAAGTTTTCTTTGGAGCGGGTCTTTGACGATGGGGTTCACTTTTCAAACTCTTTATGATGAATTCTTCATCCGTGAAATTTCTTTTTATTAAAACATAAATGTTGCGAAACCCGGCTGAAATACCGATCGCGAGAAAAACGACCGTAAAAGCATAGCCGGAGTCAAATTTCCTGTCCAACCAACTTCCTAAAAGGAGGCAACCAAAAATCGCCAGAACCATTGCGATTCCAATACTGCTGGCGTAAGCCATCTGGATGCTCAATTTTTTGGTTTCGCTATCCATTTAGTGATGCGTTCCTTAACATGCGTGATAGGCAAAGTCAATCAAAAACATGACCGCCGTTCATTTTTTATTTAAAAGATGCCGGTTTTGCCGGTACCATTCAATCGTCTTTTGAAGCCCGGTTGTTAAGTCTGTTGTCGCCTTAAATCCAAATTCTTTCAATGCCTTGGAAGTATCGAGCTGACGGCGGGGCTGGCCATCCGGCTTTGATGAATCCCAGAGGATTTTTCCGGTGAAACCGGACAGGCGGGCGATAAGTTCAGTGAGTTCTTTAATGGAAATTTCGTACCCCGCTCCGATGTTGACCGGTTCGCTTTTTTCGTACAAATCGGCGGCCATGCAAATGGCTTGGGCCGCATCTTCGACATAGAAAAATTCCCTGGTCGCGCGTCCTGTTCCCCACACCTCCAGTGAATCCGAATGGTTATCTATGGCATCAAAGCATTTTTTAATCAATGCCGGAATGACATGGGAGGAACGCGGGTCAAAATTGTCGCCCGGACCGTAAAGATTGACCGGCAGGAGGAAAATGGAATTAAAACCGTATTGTTGACGATAGGACTGGGACTGCACCAGCATCATTTTTTTGGCCAGTCCATAAGGGGCATTCGTTTCTTCGGGGTATCCGTTCCAGAGATCCTCTTCCTTAAAGGGCACCGGGGTGAATTTTGGGTAAGCGCAGATCGTTCCGAGAGCGACAAATTTTTCAATTTTACGCAGATAGGCTTCATGAATCAGCTGAGTGCCCATAATGAGGTTGTCATAGAAAAGTTCGGCGGGCTTTTCCTGGTTAAATCCGATGCCGCCCACTTTTGCCGCCAGATGAATGATGATGTCCGGTTTTGTGACGTCGAACATGCGACGAATATCGGCCTGATCCGTGAGATTGTATTGAGGCAGATCAACAATTTCAATGCCCCGGCAGCTGTAATCAGAAAGTTTCCTGATCAGGTGCTGCCCCAGAAATCCTTTGCCGCCTGTAACGGTTATTCTTTTATCAGCAAGCAATCTTTAATCCTCTTGAATTTCATATTAACTGATTCGTTCAATATTTGCACAGGAATAACCTGCATCCAGCAGGGTCTTTTCTTTTTTGGCCAATTCCAGATCAGCCGCGACCATCATATCAACGAGCTGATCAAATGTAACCCTAGGCTGCCAGTTCAGCGCTTTTCTCGCCCTGGAGGCGTCACCCAGCAGAACATCAACCTCTGTGGGACGGAAGTACCGGGGGTCGATCACGACGTAACGAGCATAATCCAGGTCCAGTTTGGCAAAGACCTTTTCAGCAAACTCCCGGACCGAGTGTGTTTCCCCGGTTGCGATTACATAGTCATCCGGTTTTTCCTGCTGGAGCATGAGCCACATCGCTTCCACGAAGTCGCCGGCAAATCCCCAGTCTCTTTTGGCTTCCAGATTGCCAAGGTAAAGCTTGTCCCGGATGCCCAGTTTGATTTGCGTCGCCGCGCGGGTGATTTTACGGGTTACGAAGGTTTCACCGCGTCTCGGGGATTCATGATTGAACAGAATGCCGTTGGTTGCAAACATTCCGTAGGCATCACGGTAGTTTCGCGCAACATAATAGGCATAAACTTTTGCTGCAGCGTATGGGCTGCGCGGTTGAAACGGCGTCTTTTCACTTTGCGGCGGCGGTGCGGCACCGAACATTTCGCTGGAGGATGCCTGATAGAATTTTGTCTTAATTCCGGTTTTTCGGATGGATTCCAGGATCCTCAGCGTTCCCAGTCCCGTGATGTCTCCGGTGTATTCAGGCATGTCGAAACTCACACGCACATGGCTTTGCGCGCCTAAGTGATAAATTTCATCGGGATTGATTGTGGCAAGCAGATCCATGAGCTGGCCGGAAACGCTCAAGTCGCCAAAATGCAGAAATAATTTTGCGTCCG
>JAQVLL010000083.1 GCA_028704195.1 Smithellaceae bacterium | reverse complement strand
AGCATGATTTCGATTCCCGGTTTGCATAATGTGGAAAATGTGATGGCAGCGGTTGTAGCGGCGCGCTTTTGCGGCTGTTCACCCGAAACCATTATCGAAGCCGTTTCGAGTTTCCACGGGTTGCCTCACCGCATTGAATTTGCCGGAGAAAAAGGAGAAGTCAAATTCTACGATGACTCCAAGGGGACCAATGTTGATGCCGTTGTCCGCGCGCTTCAGACATATTCCTCACCGGTGATCCTGCTTCTGGGCGGAAGGGATAAAGATGGAAATTTTGAAGTATTGAAGCCGCTGCTTCGCGAAAAAACAAAACAGATCATCCTGTTTGGCGAGGCACGTGAACGCATAGAACCGCAGATCAGCCCAAGCATGCCCATCAGTAAAGAAGCGACATTGAAAGCGGCCATTCAAAGCGCTTATCGTATTGCACAGCCCGGAGATATTGTGCTGTTGTCGCCTGGATGTGCCAGTTTTGACGAATTTGCCAATTATAAGGAACGGGGAAACTTCTTTAAGGAAGAGGTAAAGAATTTATAAATGGAATCGGCCGTTAAAAAAGAAACCAATACTCCGGACGTCGTCCTGCTTCTAGTCACCTTAATCCTGGTGACGGTGGGTACTGCGATGATTTATTCTTCAAGCTCTATTCTGGCCCTGGAGAAGTTCAAAGACGGACAATTCTTTCTCAAGAAACACCTGATTTTTGTTTTGGCCGGCCTGATCATGATGATTGTGATGACGAAAATTCCCTATGAACAGTTAAAAAAGGTGGCTTATCCCGGGGTTCTCATCTCTGTTGTTTTACTGCTCGCACTTTTTATTCCCCAGATCGGAATTCGACGAGGGGGCGCAACCCGCTGGATCAATATGGGAATGTTTTCGTTTCAGGTCACCGAACTGGTGAAAGTGGCCATGGTCATTTTCCTGGCTCATCTCCTGACGCGTAAAGTGCACCATCTTAAGAAATTCAGCCGCGGCGTTGTTGTACCCCTTTCGGTGTCTGCCGTAATTATGGGATTGATCATTCTGCAGCCGGATTTCGGGACGGTGGTCATCATTGCGTCGATTCTTCTCCTGATGCTGTCGCTGGCCGGTTCGCGGATAACCCACCTGATGTTTCTGGGCGCAGCCTTCATACCGATGGGCGTCTGGTTGATCATGACCAAGGGATATCGGATGGCGCGGCTCACGGCGTTTCTGGATCCCTGGAAAGATCCGGACAATACCGGTTTTCAGTTGATCCAGTCTCTGATTTCCTTCGGATCAGGCGGTGTGATTGGCACGGGCATTGGTGACGGTATGCAGAAATTATTTTATCTACCGGAACCGCATACGGATTTTATTCTGGCGGTCATCGCCGAGGAAAGCGGTTTTATCGGAGTGGCGATCGTCATCTTCATGTTTATTTTTTTCCTGCTGCGCGGTTTCATGATTGCCTTTCGCGCTCCGGACCTTTTCGGGACTTTACTGGCCGCGGGATTAACAATGTTGATCACCATGCAGGCGTTTATTAATATTGCGGGCGTGATGGGACTTATCCCTTTAAAGGGGCTGGCCCTGCCTTTTTTAAGTTACGGCGGTACGTCGTTTGTCATGAGTATGCTGATTGTGGGAATCCTGCTGAATATTTCCACGCAGCGAACGTGATGTGCACGGAATGTCGTGCGGGGAGAGGAAGAAGTCAGTGCGCATCGTTATTGCTGGAGGAGGAACAGGCGGTCATTTATTTCCCGGCATTGCCGTTGCAGAGGAATTTCTAAAACGCGATCCTCACAACGGGGTTATTTTCATTGGCACGAAAAGAGGGATTGAACACAGACTGCTGGGGCCGCTGGGTTACGAGCTTAGAGAAATTGATGTGGAAGGTCTTATGGGAAGGGGTTTAAGGGCATTGGTAAAAGGTGTATATGCGATACCGAACAGCATGTTGCAGTCCAGGAGGATCCTGAAAGCTTTCGGGCCGGATGTCGTCATCGGTGTCGGCGGTTATGCTTCGGGTCCCGCAGTGATGGCAGCCTGCCTGATGCGCATTCCCACCGCCATTGCTGAGCAAAACGCTTTGGCGGGAAATACCAATCGTATTCTCGGCAGGTTTGTGGACAAAATATTTGTTACCTATGAGCAAAGCAAAAATCAGTTTTCAGCGCGCAAGGTGTCGGTTACGGGTAATCCGGTAAGGGCGGCGTTTGCGGATCGTCTGGGCAAACCAATTCCCAAGAAATCCGGCCACCAGGTTTTGATTTTTGGCGGTTCGCAGGGAGCGGCGGCCATCAATAAAACGGTGATGGCTATGCTGCCTTTTTTGCAGAAGATGAAAGATTCTCTGAAGATCGTTCACCAAACCGGGGAACGTGATCTGGAGACGGTGAAGAAAGCATATGAGCAGTACGGACTGGATGCCCGCGTGAGCCCTTTTATTGTGGATATGGTGTCCGCCTATGAATCGTCCGATCTGATCATCTGCCGTGCGGGAGCAACATCCCTGGCGGAAATTACCGCAGCGGGACGCGCTTCGATTCTCATTCCCTTTCCGTGGGCGGCCAATGATCATCAGACGCTGAACGCGCGGGCGATGGTCGAAGCGGGAGCCGCGGCCATGATCAAAGAAAGTGAGCTTACTGTGGAAAAACTTTTTGCTCTGGTTCAGTCCCTTCTGGAGGATGACCGGAAATTGCGAGACATGGAAGACAGATCCAGAAAAGCCGGAAGGCTGGATGCCGCCGCAAAAATTGTGGATGCCTGCCTTCAGCTGGCGGCCAAATAAACGGCTGAAAAACGTTACGTAGAAAGAAGCAAAAAAATGGGAAAAGATCGAGAGACAGGGTTCATGCAGCGCAAAGTCAAGCGCATCCATTTTGTCGGTATCGGCGGCATCGGCATGAGCGGTATTGCAGAAGTATTGCTGAACCTTGGTTATGGCATCAGCGGTTCTGATGTTCAGGTTTCCGATACAACAAAACGGCTGCAGCAGCTGGGCGCGAAAGTTGCTGTTGGACACAAGGCGGAAAATATCGGCAATGCAGATGTGATTGTAACGTCAACGGCGGTCAAGGCGGACAATCCGGAATTGGTTGAGGCGCATCAGAAAAATATTCCGGTTATCCCCCGGGCGGAAATGCTGGCGGGGCTTCTGAAAATGAAATTTTCCGTTGCCGTTTCCGGAAGCCACGGCAAAACAACTACAACGTCCATGGTGTCTACAATCCTGGCGCGGGGCGGTCTGGACCCGACCATGGTGATCGGCGGCAAACTGGCCAGCATTGGCTCCAATGCGCGTCTGGGCGACGGCGACATTATCGTTGCTGAAGCCGATGAGAGCGACGGTTCGTTTTTAAAATTGTCACCGACGATTGCCGTGATTACCAATATTGACCGTGAACATCTTGATTATTACCCGGGCATTGATGAAATAAAAGACGCTTTTTTGAAGTTTGCCAACATTGTTCCCTTCTATGGCTGTGTTGTGATGTGCAATGACAATGAGCATGTCCGCGAAATTGTGGGGTCCGTCAAACGGCGGGTCATCACATACGGTATTGATCATCCCGCGGATTATTCCGCGAGAAGCATCCAGTTTCTGGAGACCAAAACTGTTTATCAATTATTTCATCACGAAGAGAATCTGGGGGATGTCGAATTGTTCGTCCCTGGGCTTTTCAATGTCTATAACTCGATGGCCGCTGCGGCGGTGGGACGGGAACTCGCACTGGATATGGAGACGGTCAGGAGAGGTTTGCAGGGTTTTTCGGGCGTCCAGCGGCGCCTGGAAATCAAAGGCTGTTCGGGGGGGATTACGGTGGTGGATGATTATGGTCATCACCCGACGGAAATCATGGCGACACTGTCTGCGGCCCGGCAAATGTGGAAAGGACGGCTGATCGTGATTTTTCAGCCGCACCGCTTTACGCGT
The DNA here is from genome assembly GCA_028704195.1 of Smithellaceae bacterium. Lineage (GTDB taxonomy): Bacteria > Desulfobacterota > Syntrophia > Syntrophales > Smithellaceae > UBA8904. The sequence goes on along the minus strand of JAQVLL010000083.1, from coordinate 3,836 downwards.
ACCCAGGCGCTTTTTGATGAATTTACCCGGTCGTTCGGCAACGCAGATGTGCTGCTGCTGAACGATATTTATCCGGCGAGCGAAGCGCCGATTCCCGGAATCAATTCCGCCGCTCTCTGGGCAGCCATCAAGGAAGGCGGCCACCCGCATGTGGAATACATCGGTCAGGCGCATAACACGTTGGACTTTCTGATGGCTAATACAAACCCCGGCGATACGGTGATTACCCTCGGCGCGGGCAGTGTATATAAAATCGGTGAGGCTTTTTTGGAGCAGCTGGACAGGCTGGGAGAGAAAAAATGACGGCACGCAGTCAGGCCATACAGGAAGCGCTGAGTGGCATGGACATCGGTAAAATATTGTACGATGAACCGATGTCGCGTCATGCGTCCCTGAAGCTGGGGGGCAGGGTAGATGCGTTGGTCATGATTGAGTCCGAAGGTCAGCTCGGAGAAGTGATTCAAAGACTGAAAGCGGGAAATATTCCCTTTATGCCGGTTGGCAATCTCACCAATATCATTGTGCGTGACGGCGGATACCGCGGGGTCATGTTGTGGATGCACGGATTGGATCAGGTTGCCTGTGAGGCAGAGGAAGGTGGACAATATTTCATTCGTGCGCAGGCTGGCGTGGGGCTTTCCCGGGTTGTCGGACTTGCTGCCGCAGAGGAATTGACGGGCCTGGAGTTCTGCACGGGGATTCCCGGAAGTGTGGGGGGGGCGGTCTGGATGAACGCCGGTGCATATGGAGCGGAAATCAAGGACGTCGTTTCCAGCGTAACAGTGATTGACGGACGCGGGGAAAAGAAAACATTACGTCGCGAGGAAATTGCCTTTGCCTATCGCCGGTCAAACCTGCCCGCGGATGTCATGGTGTGCAAGGCTTGTTTTATCCTGAAAAAAGGCAGCGAGGCGCAAATTCGGGAGCGGATGTCCCAGATCATGAAATGGAGGCAGGAAAAACATCCGCTGCAGTATCCCAGCGCGGGTTCGGTGTTTAAAAACCTGCCCGGGCTTCCCGCCGGTAAATTGATTGAAGAACTGGGCTTGAAGGGGATGAGGCGCGGTGATGCTCAGGTCTCGAAACAGCATGCCAATTTTATCATCAACAAAGGCCGGGGAACAGCTCAAGACGTGCTCACACTTATTTCGCTGATTCAGGAGAAAGCCAGAAAAGAAAGAGGCGTCGAACTGGAGACAGAAGTGATGATTATTGGAGAGAAACCATGAATAGAAAATTAAAACTCAGTCTGGAAGCCAGAAAGAATCGACTGCGCCGCCGCATGATTGATGCGCTGGGCGAATCTCTGGGTGCGCTGGGTCTGCTGGCTGCCGCGACTGTCCTTTGCACCCTGTTCGTTTATGCGTACAGTACAATTTTGAGTTCCCCGTACTTTTCAATCAGGGAAATATCCGTGCGTGGGGTGAAAGAGCTGACGGAAAAAGACATTCTGGCCATGGCAAAAATCAGGATGCGTTCAAATATCCTGTCTCTGAATACAGATGCTGTGGTCAAGCAGGTATCCGCGAATCCCTGGATCAAAAGTGTTTATGTCGGTAGGGAACTTCCAGATCGTCTTGTCCTCGAGGTTCGTGAGCGGACACCCGTTGCCCTTGTCAAGCAGACAGGCGCTTTATACCTGATGGATGTGGATGGATTTGTTTTTAAGAAATTGTCCAGCACCGATGAAGTGGATCTGGCTATTTTATCGGGTGTGGATGTCCGGGCGAAATCACCATCTGCTTTGGTGGGTGAGGCGCTGAAATTGTTGGAGCGGCTTTCCGCCGAAGATCAGCTTACATTTCTGGGGGAGGTATCGGAAATTCATGTTGACGAGGTGTTTGGTTTGTCCATTCTGACGGATAAAGGTCTGCATTTGAAACTGGGTCGGGAAAATTTCGCAGGCAAATTGAATCAACTGCAAGTTGTTCTGGTGGACTTGGAAAAGAGAGGGTTTAAAAATGGTCATTTGTTTGTTGATCTGGCCGATATTTCCAAGGTGACCGTACAGCGCAAGGACGCGCTGGGAAAGGCGAAGGACCAGAAAAAAGGACCGCAGTACAGGATATAAAAATGAATGCCTGACGGCTGTAAAGAAGGATGACATTATGGGGAAAAAAAGCAACGTTCTCGTGGGGATTGACATTGGAACGACGAAAACGACAGCGATTGTCGGTGAGATGACGGAAACCGGGATCGACATCATCGGCATGGGAATAACACCGGCCAGAGACTTAAAAAAAGGCGGACTGGTTAACATAGACAATACCGTCGAAGCAGTTAAAAAGGCCGTGGAGGATGCCGAACACATGTCCGGTTGCCGCATCAATTCCGCATATGTCGGTATTGCCGGTAGCCATATTAAAGGACAGAACTCGTTGGGGATCGTTGCGGTCAAAGGCCGGGAAGTCGGCGAAGATGATCTGTTAAGAGCGGTTGAAGCATCCAAGGCCATTGCCATTCCCGTGGACCGGGAGATCCTGCATACACTGCCCCAGAACTATGTGGTGGACGGCCAGGACGGTATCCGAGATCCCGTGGGAATGTCAGGTGTACGCCTGGAGGCAAAAGTCCACATCGTGACCGGCGCGTCTGCTTCCGTTCAGAATGTAGTGAAATCCGTCAATCGTGTCGGCCTCGATATCGAAGATGTTGTGCTGGAGCAGCTTGCGGCAAGTGAAGCGGTTCTTAGCAACGATGAAAAAGATCTGGGTGTTGCCCTGATCGATATCGGGGGATCCACCACCGGAATCGCTATTTTTGCGGAAGGCAGCATCAAGCACACGGCCACCCTGCCGGTGGGCGGGAATTTCCTGACCTCAGATATTGCGACCGGTTTGCGCACACCTTTTTCGGAGGCGGAAAAAATCAAACTGAAATACGGTTGTGCGCTGACTTCAATGATTCCGAAGGAAGAGACCATTGAAGTGCCCAGCGTCGGCGGTCGGGAAGCGCGCATGGTATCGCGTCAGATTCTGGGAAGAATCGTTGAGCCCCGGATGGATGAAATTCTTAATATGGCACTGAAGGAAATGGTCCGCTCCGGTTATGAAGATTTGCTGGCGGCGGGGCTCGTGCTGACCGGCGGTGCGTCGCTTTTGCCGGGTTTAACCGAAATGGCGGAACAGATTTTCGACATGCCGGTGCGCCTTGGCAGTCCGGCGGGTGTCGGCGGATTAAGCGATGTGGCCAATTCACCGGCTTTTGCTGTTGGGGTTGGTTTGATTATTTACGGCAGTAAAAACCTGTCCAGCGATTCGGCTTACCGCAAGACGGGTAATGTTTTCAGTGAATTTTTAAAAACAGTCAAGAAATGGTTTTTGGAGTTTTTTTAAACAAAGAAGGGGGTGCGCATGTTTGAACTAACGGAGGTATGTATCGAAAATTCGGCAAGAATCAAAGTAATCGGCGCGGGAGGGGGCGGCGGCAACGCCGTTAATACGATGATTTCCTATTCACTGAGGGGAGTCGATTTTATGATCGCGAACACCGACTCCCAGGCGCTTGGAGCGTCGGATGCTCCCGTCAAAATCCAGATCGGCGCTGAACTCACCAAAGGACTGGGGGCCGGTTCCAATCCGGATATCGGCAGACAGGCGGCGCTGGAATCCCGCGATGAAATCCGCCGTCAGCTGGAAGGCGCGGATATGATTTTCATCACCGCGGGCCTGGGAGGGGGAACGGGCACAGGCGCTACGCCGATCATTGCACAGGTGGCCCGTGAAAGCGGAGCCCTGACCGTGGCCGTGGTGACAAAGCCCTTTCAGTTTGAGGGCAAAAAAAGGAATTTGCAGGCCGAGGAAGGCATTGTGCAGCTACGCGACGTGGTTGATACC
>JAQVLL010000082.1 GCA_028704195.1 Smithellaceae bacterium | reverse complement strand
ATCGGCATAGTGTCCATGACAGGTATCAAAAAAATCAACGTAGAACTCGTAGACATAAACTGGATAGGATTGCAGCCCTATTTTGCTATCGGAATAGCGATATGGCTTTTTTCACTTGGTGTTGTGTTGAAAATCGATGGTAAGGCCGGGGTCAATGCGGCGAAGTATGGTACAATGTTATATATATTTCTTGCTGTTTTAAACAGCATACTGCTTCAATCCTATATACAAATTCCGTATGCGATCCTTTTTGTCATCGGACTGGCAGCTGCCAGCGCATTTATGGGAATCATGCTTGTTAAGGCAATTCAGAAAATGGATTGGAAGGCCATATGATTCGAAGAAAAACAGCCATTCATTTAAAATTTATTAATAGCAATGGGTTTACCATGATTGAGATCGTAGCGGTTCTGATCGTTCTTGGTATCATTGCCGCCGTGGCAATATCTCGTGGTCTGTCCGTAAACGATGTTACAGCACAATCAGAACTGGAAACACTGAAAGGTCATCTCCGGTTTGCACAGTCCCGGGCGATGAACGAGATATCCCCGACTAAGTGGGGAATCCAGGTGGATGGTTCATCTTATACGCTTGTAAGAAATCTCTCTGGTGACAATACAACATTTGATTCTCCTTTGTTCCTTCCTGGCGAATCATCTGCAACGCACACTACAACAATTTCCGGTGCAGGGAGTGGGACCGTTTTATTCGACGATTGGGGAAGCCCCAGTGCAATAACGGTGACTTTTGTTGGACGTTCAATATCGATTACCCCTAACACAGGATTTATAGAATGAAAACAAACGCAAAAAACAGGCAGACTGGATTTACCCTAATCGAGGTTATTGTTACACTAGTTTTGGTTGCCGTTATGGCGGCGATGCTTACAAGTTTCTTTGGTACATCTTTGACTCAGAGCGGCGCACCTATTGCTCGATTAAAGGAAGCCAGCAATCTGCAACTGGTTATGGAGAATATTGTTTCTGATTACAACAGACTCAATGCTCTGAATTTAAGATATAAGTGGCAACCATCAAACGATTATCGAGTTGGTTCTATTGTAACCCCGAAAACGATTCCGGCTACTCCAGATGGCGGCCATTATTATAAATGCACAGGTGCGGGAACTAGCGGAACGACAGAACCTAATCCTTGGCCGACTGCTACTGGTGGAACGGTAACGGATGGAACTGTTACCTGGAAAGAAAGTGGAAATATTATATGGCAAAAAAGCCATTCATACCTTGTAGGAGACATTGTTGTGCCGATTAATAACAACGGTCATTATTACCAATGCACTATCGCAGGAATGAGTGGGGCAAATGAACCGGCAAAAACAGCATGGTTGCCCACAACATCACCATGGACGGTAACGGATGGTGCTGTAACATGGACGGAAGCCGGTACAATTCTTGCCAGCGCTGATCCTAATACAACCAAAACCATTTTAAAAGATAATTTATCTTATTATCTGACCTCTAATCCTGCAAGGTACGGAAACGGTTATAGTGTTGTTACAGGTGAAACAAAATTCATCAAATTTAATACGACCACAAATATTGAGGAAGCATCAGGCAATACAGATGAAAAATGTAATCTTAAAGTCACAATAAAAGATAGTAATTCTGGAAGGACCCTAACGTCAATATTTACAATTCGCTGAAGATGGGAAAAATTATGAAACTCAAGATAGCAGATGAAAGAGGTTTTACCCTCATCGAAGTCATAGCTACTCTTATTCTTGTCGGGATTACCGCAGCCATGGCCGGTATGTGGATTGTTTCTGTGGCAAGCGGGTATGTCTTCGCAAAAAAGAACATGGAAACAACGCAGAAGGCACAGCTTACATTGACCCGGCTCGAAAAGGAATTCAAATCAATCAGCACTATCAACCTCGCCAATACCAATTCAACCAAGATAACCTACAGCAGGCTAAATAATTCAGGGGTAACGATTACAGATCAAACGGTCGCCCTAAGCGGCAGTTTGCTTATGCTTAACAATGATACACTGACAAATAACGTAAGTGCATTTACGCTGTCTTATTGCGATGATGTAACTTCAACTTCTTGTCCCTCAGCCTGGTCATCAACCTCACGTATTATCTTGATCACACTAACACTTACCGGGGCGGACAATGTACAGTCCACCTTTACACAGCGCGTTACGCCGAGAAATTTATAATTCCGGAGGCGGGAAAATGTTTATGAAAAAAAAGATGGATGCTTCCACTGAAAAAGCCAATCAAGCAGCGTTCTCAAAAAGGGCCCTGTTATTAATTGTATCGTATTTGTTTTCACATTCGTCATTCCGGCGGAGGCCGGAATCCAGAACTAGTGAAACTCGACACCGATTTTCACTCGGAAGACGGTTGTGTGCTAAACATGACAATAATTTTACAAAACCGTTAATGACTTCGTTTCAGCGGGGTTCGATTCTAATCGGGATCATCATTGCCATGGTTGTCACGGCCGTTCTAGGGACGGGTATGCTTTACCTGACAACAACATCGACGTATAATGAGCTTATTTACGGAAGCCACTCCGACGCATATTACGTTGCCGAGGCCGGAGGAAGATATGCGATGTCCGTAATAAGAGATGCCTATGCGACATCTACGATAAATTTGAAGGCTAATCTCGAAAAGATATACTATATGAGCAACAATACAAGTTTTAAGATTGAAGAGGTAACATTTGACGGTGGCAATCCGGAAAAGATCACTTTTTATTCAATTGGCACGATTGGTTCAGGCTTGATGCAGGCAAAAAGGAAAATAATCTACGAAATAATACCGGCAAATCAAAGCAAAGGCGGGGGCGTTAAAGAAATTACGATTGCTGAGATGGATTCAACGAACTCTCGAGGTAGTTTCATCACCACACCAGTGGGTCAGATTAAAGTCACAGGAACAGTGGACGATGGAAATCAACAGAGGCTGGCGGTTGCTTATGGAAAATCATCTGTAAATTTTTTAAATGAACGAACGGCTCAGGGAGGTTTTCTCAGTTATGATGCGCAGGTTAAGGTCAAGAGTGATGCGGACTATTATGTCGCCGGCCTTGGATTCCGACTACACAATGTTTCCGACTTGCCGCGCGGTTTCCATATATCATTTATGAGGTTTAATAACTTTAACATATATGACGGCGTGCCTAGCGGAGATTTCCCAACAGATGACGCACCACGAACAGGTTATGAAGAGCTTAAGTTGATAGGAATGGAACCGAAAGCCTACTATATAATCCTTTGGATGGATGACTTAGACAGTAATAAAACGCCTGCTGGAGGCAGCCGTGCTGGTTGGGAGACTTTACTTGCTTACAAAAAACTGGAAACAGTGCTTTTTGAAGATGAAATGGAGACTGGCACAAACGGCTGGACGGTCAGCTCTTCACATGACAACGACTGGCTACTGACAGATTATACATTGACCCCCACCAATTATCACAGTAGCGTGCATTCCTGGTATGCAAATTTTACCGGCAATAATAAAACAGCCAGTTTGTTATCGAAAGAAATTAACGGCGAAGGAGTATCTTCTGCCAAATTGAGTTTTTGGTACAAATTTTCCACCTCGAATTCGAATTCTGATGGCCAGGTTTTTATTTGCAAAGGCGCAAATAGCACCAGTTGTACTGAACTGTCATTTGGGCCTATTAAAGATGACTCTTGGCACCAAACGACTATAACCGTTACCAATTTACCAAGTACTACCCGTATAAAATTTGTCGCTAGAACCCTGAGTTCGTGGGGTGCCAAACAAGTGGATTGGTATATTGACGATGTGAAATTATATACATCTTCCTTGACGCCATGGTCCACGCTTCTGGTGAATCTTGAGGAAAAGAATCTTACTCCGGCTAATGATAACACACGGAGAAATGTTATAAAAGTCTATTATAGCACACCAACCGACAATCCTCTGGGAGCAATTAACTGGCCACCTGCTACAGGAATGAATCTGGTTCAATGGGATTGGGTAAAAAGTAGTGACACAAATGTTGTTGCCGAGGAGTCAAACACAGTTGTTCAAACAAGATATTACAGGACAGGAACACCACCAACACCTAACCCAACAGGCTGGTATAATGTAACCGAAAATTCTAAAGAAATAGGTTTATACGCCTGCGGCACAAAAAATGCCATAGAGAATCATGTATTCTTTGATGATTTTGCGCTTAGAATCGGGGGTGGTGGCGGCAGTGACGGAAGTGGTAGGGTTATTCAATATTAAATCTTCTATGACGGGTACATTTACCACACCCCTGAATATTGCGCTTGATTATAATGTTGCCATGAATGTAGATATTATTGGTGTCCGTGACTGCCGGTTTTATTTCACCGGAAATCAGATAACGTATAATATTTAAAATATGCCTGAAGCGCCATCCGCTATTTGTTGCAGGGGGATAGCATGGATGTTTTTTGCGATTTCATACCGGCGCTTTCCGGGGTATACAACAATAATCTTCTCCAGTTTCAGATCATCTTTGGCAATTCTCATCGAGGGGGTCAGGCGTGGCGCGTCTATCCATTTGCATTCAACTCCAAATATGCGTCCATCTTTTACAACGACCAGATCAATTTCTGCTCCATTGTGTGTTCTCCAGAAATATTGTTCGTCAGGATTGGCATTTTTGAGGACCTCTTCGATCACGTAACCTTCCCAGGAAGCGCCACACTTTGGGTGACTGAAGAGATCCTTCTTTAACCGGATGCCAAGTAATTGATGTAAAAGGCCTGTGTCCCGGAAGTAGATTTTGGGTGACCTGATCTGCCGTTTCTTCAGGTTGGCGTGCCAGGGTTGGAGCTGGCGCACCATGAATAGGCCGGTCAGGATATCCAGATATCTTCGGACTGTTGGTTCGCTTATACCTAAAGACCGGGCAGGTTCGGAGACGTTCCAGAGTTGACCGTTGTAGTGGGCAAGCATGGTCCAGAAACGAAGAAGCGTCAGGGAGGGTGCCATGATTCCCCATTGGCGGAGATCCTGCTCAAGAAATGTCTGGATGAAATTCTTGCGCCATGCCAGGCTGTCCTGTTCCGAGCTAGCAAGATAAGATGGCGGGAAGCCGCCGCGAAGCCAATGAGACTCGTGTGCGGATATGCCCAGCTCCGGCAGACCGAATCCACTCATGGATATTGTTTCAATCCTGCCGGCTAATGATTCCGATGCCTGCGAAAGTAGGTTCGGCGAGGCGCTGCCTAAAATCAGAAAACGGGCCGGCAAAGGAAGACGATCCGCAAGAACACGTAACACTGGAAAGAGATCCGGCATACGCTGGATTTCATCAATGACGATGAGACCTTTTAGACCTTCAAGTGCTGTCATGGGCTGGCTTAATCTTGCCAGACTGGAGGGATCTTCCAGGTCAAAGTAGTTGTAGGAATCCAAGGGCATGAAAGCCCTGGCAAGTGTTGTTTTTCCGCACTGTCGAGGGCCAACAAGGGCAACGATCCGACTTCTTCTCAAAGATTCTCTAATACGCTTTTTCAGGTCGCGACGTTCTATCATGGAGGATATTATACCATGATATTTAAGAATATCAATTCATAATTTACATGGTAGTTATTCATCAGCTAAAAAAGTATATTGTCTGTTTATTGTGAACTTGAAAGGGGTTGGATGACATTTTCACCCGCCCGAATGCGCCTTCAGGAATTCATCGATGAGCTGGATGAGTTCCTTCCGGATAGCCTTGACGTCGTCCTTTCCCAGTTCCGATGTAAACCAGATCACTTTGTCTTTTTGCGGGATTGGCGGAACACCTGTGTCATCCTCTTTTCTGGTCACGGCGATGTTGATCATGTACTGGTAGATGCCTTTCTGTCCCTCTGCGGGCAGGGCATTGACCCAGATATTCAGAGAGGGCCTGCCGGGCGTTTTCTGCCAGAGTTCTTCGGGAATGATTCCGACGCCTGATTTCTCAAGCATTTGAACCACGGTTTCCCGGATCGATTCTCGGGTGAGTCCCGCCCGTTCGATTTCCGGATTGGTCACTTCAACAAGAATATGGAAACGGCCGATTCTCTGAATATCCTGTTTATTAAACCGGTTTTCAAGGCCGAGCTTTGCCGTGGTCAGCAGATCGTATTTGACCGTTAGAAAAACGGCCAGGACTAAAACGAGAATCAGGATCAGCTTGCGCATTTTTAATGCCTTTGCTCATGAGTGGTTCTTTACAGTTGAATTATAAATCTATGGTGATTTATAATCAATTGTTAATTGTCTAATCATCGTTTATAAATTGACCATTTAGGCATGGATCTTACCGGAATCCAGAATTATTTAAACTGGACCCCGGCCTTCTCCGGGGTGACGACGGCAGCGGCTTTTTGCACAATAAAAAAAGATGGTGATTTTTTTTGTTTATGCGTATATGGGGAAATCATATTACAATTCATAATAATTTATTAACGTAAGTGCATAAGGTCGATGTCAGGGGGAAGCTATGGAAGGGATGTTCCAGCTTTCGGGATTGGTGGATTCAGCCAATCCGGAAGTCACGCTCAATGAGGTGATTCATCTTGCGGTTTCAATGAAGCCGGGATTGAGCGAAAAATTGTTCGTCCAGAGCTTCAGGGACATTCAGAAACTCTACGCCGGAGACTATCCCGGTTATCAGGCCTGCAACACATATTATCATGATTTCCGTCATACGATGATGGTCCTGCTGGCAATGGCGCGACTCATGCACGGCGCAACGCTTCAGGGGGTCCGTTTTTCAGAACTGGAGATTAACCTGGGATTGATCAGCGCGCTGATGCACGATACCGGCTATATTCAGTCCGTCGATGACCTCAGGGGCACGGGGGCCAAGTACACGCTCATTCATACGCAAAGAAGCATTCAGTTTATTGAAAACTACTTTGCCGGCAATCCATATTTTAATGGCGAAATGAAGAATTTTCGCGACATCGTCAGCTGCACGGAATTTAACACGACTATTGACGATCAAACGTTCCATTCGGAAAATATCGCCCTGCTCGGCAAAATGCTGGGCACAGCGGATTTGCTGGGTCAGATGGCAGACCGCCTGTACCTGGAAAAACTGCTTCTGCTTTACGATGAATTTACGGAAGGTGGCGTGCCGGGCTTTGACAGCGAGATCGACCTTTTCCGCAAAACGGTCAGTTTTTACAAACGGACGAAATCGCTTTTTGAAAACGAATACAGCAATGTCAACCGGTTTATGAACCACCACTTTAAAGAACGCTGGAATATCGACGGCAATGTCTATGAAGATTCCATTGAAAAGAATATCAATTATCTGAAGTTTGTTCTTAAAGATTCCCAGAAGAATATCACGGACATTCTGCGCCGCAACGCGGTTTCCCTGCAGTAGAGGTAAAAGGAGCAAGGTACAAGGAGCAAGGGGCAAGGCAAAACGCCGTTTCCTGTCCCCCTTTGGAGGGCAGATTGTGTCATAATTCGTTATTATGTCATTTCGAAGCCCTTCGGCTATGCTCAGGATAAACTCCGCGAGAAATCTTGTTTTCAATAAATACAATGCATTAAGATTCCTCACATACGTTCAGACCTTATGATAAAAAAATACAAAGGCAAGTCTCATTTGTAAATGGTATATTTTGTTCGCCAAAACACAAATAAACCTGAAAGGAGACTTGCCATGGAAAAAGGTAACAAACTTAATTTCAGCGGTCAACACATTTACGTCGGTATGGATGTCCACAAAAAGAGTTGGAGCGTGAGCATACAAAGCGAACAGTTTGAGCATAAAAC
>JAQVLL010000081.1 GCA_028704195.1 Smithellaceae bacterium | reverse complement strand
TCTACAAGATCGGCGGTTATGTCAACAAAAAAACTTTACATAAACATGATATTTGCGTAAAAAACGTCCATGCATGACTTATTGAGCAAGTATTGCAATCATCTTCTGATAGAGAAAGGGGCGTCCAGCAATACCCTGGAGGCGTATGGGCGGGACCTGAACCGCTATGTTTCCTTTTTGGAGAAGAAGGGGGTAGCGGATCCGAGGTCTGCCGTTCCCGAAACGGTTGTTGAGTTTCTGGTACAGATCAAGGGTGAAGGATTATCGGCCAATTCGATGAACCGGTCACTTGCCGCCCTGAGGGGGTTTTATAAATTTCTGCTGCAGGAAAAACTGGTGGATCAATCGCCGCTGGCCAATATTGAACTGGCCAAAGTCTGGATGCGTCTGCCCGACACGGTGAGCAAAGAAGAAATGAACCTGATTCTGTCTCAACCGGGTGAACAGACGCCCCTGGCGCTGAGGGACAGCGCGATTCTGGAACTTCTTTATGCCACAGGATTGCGCGTTTCGGAGCTTGCCGGTTTGACTATGAACAGCATTAACTGGCAGGTGGGGTTCCTGACAGTGATGGGAAAGGGCGGTAAGGAACGGGTTGTACCCATCGGCAAGACCGCCTACGACAGTGTGCGTCGCTATGTGGACGATGCCCGTCCGAAACTGGTCAAATCAAAAACGACGGATGTTTTATTCTTGAACCGTTTCGGAGGTGTCTTTACCCGTCAGGGGCTCTGGAAAATGATTATTCATTATGCGCGAAAAGCGGGCTTGCAAAAAAACGTTCATCCGCATACATTCCGTCACTCCTTCGCGTCTCATCTGCTGGAGGGAGGGGCTGATTTGAGGGCGGTTCAGGTCATGCTTGGACATTCCGATATTTCGACGACACAGATTTACACGCATGTGACGAGGGAACACCTGAAGCAAATCCACCGGAAATATCATCCAAGGGGTTGATTCATGCCGTATAATGACAGGAATAAGAAAAGGGGGCCGGAAACGCTCATTATCGCGGGCGTGGTGACCGTCATGGTTGCAATCTTGCTGCTCGTGTCTTTCCTGCATGCCCGTCCGCAGGTTTTTCAATCAGGTATTTTCTTTGCCCACAGGGCAATCAATGCTTTCTCCCATTATGTGTTCAGGGCCAAACCTGATTTTTATTTCCTGCGGATAGAAATAAACGGCAGGGATATTCAAGTGGGTGCGGATGAAACTCTGGAAATCAGTTATCGTGATGAATTTGTCATCAAATCCGTTGGCAGTGATGATTTGACCGGCAAATATACGTCCGTCATGATTGAAGGCATGGGCAGGGACGTCAATCAGATCGGTGTGCTGTTTCGCGGGATCGATCTGGTGAACAGGATCATGAAAAGTAACGCCGGGGCAGAAGATGTGCAGGCCGTCAACCTCTACCGGATCGATGTTTATTATCAAAATGAAATGATTGCCGCAGTGCCGCTGCGGATTGTGATTAAGCCTCAGGACTGGCTGAGGTTCGCCAGGGAGAACAAAGATGTAGGCGCTCAGATTGAATTTTTGAAGAAGGCCGCTTCCCAAAACAGGGCAGACGCGGGTGTACGCAGGATTCTGGCGGGTATTTATCTGAATCAGAACAGGACCGATGAAGCCGCATCTCTTTATGAGGAGGTCTTGCGCATTAAACCGGATGATACAGCAGTTATGAAAGAACTGGCGCGCTGTTATCTGAAGGGAAATCAGTATGATCCCGCCATCAGGGTATTGTCGGGTCTTGTTGCGAAACAGCCGCGGGATGCCGAGGCCTTTGCCATGATAGGACTTTCCTTCAGTCACAAGAAGTTATGGGACAAGGCGGCGCAGTCCTACCTTCAAGCCGTGCAGATTGAGCCGGGCAATCGGGAAGTCAGAATGATGCTGGCCGGGGTTTATGAGAACTCGGGCAAAGAAGAAGCCGCCGCGGAACAATACCGATACATCGCGGAGCATTCGCAGGATGCCGCTGCCGCTTGGCGGGCGAGGGGGGATATTTACTTAAAAAAAGGGAACTACAGCCGGGCGGTTGAAAGTTACGGTCAGGCCGTCAAAATAAAACCTCAGGATGGAGCATTACACGCCAATATGGCTGCTGCGTATGCCGCCCTCGGCAAATTGAAAGAAGAAATGCAGCATTTACAAAAAGCCGCGGTCCTGATGCCTGATGAACCCGTGGTCCGTTTTAACCTGGCTGTGGGCTATGAAAAAAGAAAGATGACGGATGAAGCCTTACGCGAGTATTTGCATGTTCTGAAGATAAATCCGGAGGATGCGGATGCTCTCGAGCGTGTGGCAGACCTGTCGTTTAAAAGCAAGAAATATGATGAAGCCGTTCGGTATTATGAAAATTTAGGTAAAAAATTTCCACAAAAGGCATCAATCTTTGCCAAGATGGGTTTTGCCTTCGGCGAAATGAATCAGTATGCCCGATCGGCTGAAAATTACGAAAAGGCAATAAGTCTGGGTGCGAAGGACCAGACAATGTATAATAATCTGGCCTATGCTTACAGGAAGATGGGGAAAGAAAAAGAAGCGTCGCGCTATTCGGGCAAAGCCTTCCCCGGGAGCAAAAAAGCAGCAAAAGCGCCTGCCGTAGACCGGCCCAAGGGGAAGAAAGGCCGGCAGGTGAAACCTCATTCCATTCAGAGTTCTTTATATGTCAGCCGGGGACAGGCCTATGCCGCCCAGAAAAATTGGGACAAGGCGATTCTCAATTATTTAATAGCCCTGAGATATGAAAAAACAAATGATGAAATATACGCCGCACTGGGAAACGCTTATGAAAAGAAGGGACGTTACCAAAAAGCTCTGCAGGCTTATAGAAATGCCTACAAGATTAATCCCGGGACACGAGTGGCCGCCAGAATCCCGAAGCTGCGCATTCAACTCATGAGGGAAAAAAATAAAAATGCAGGAGAACATGATGAAACAGGTGAAACTCCATAATTTTTCAATTGGCGGACCGGCCGGATTTGTCTTGATTGCCGGTCCCTGTGTTATCGAAAATGAAGAAGCGGCCATGGAAATTGCCGTTTATCTGAAGCAATTGACGTCAAAACTGGACATTCCATTCATTTTTAAAGCGTCCTATGACAAAGCCAACCGGACATCGATTCATTCTTATCGGGGACCTGGCGTGCGGGATGGCCTGGCCATTTTGAAAAAAATCAGGGAAACAGCAGGTGTTCCTGTTCTTTCCGATGTGCACCGTTTTGAGGAAATTGAAGCGGCGGCCGACGTTCTGGATGTGATGCAGATTCCGGCCTTTTTGTGTCGTCAAACGGACTTTGTGGTTGAGGTTGCGAAAAAGGCGCAGGTGATTAACATAAAGAAAGGGCAGTTTCTTGCTCCCTGGGATGTTTCCAATATCCTTGACAAGGTCAAATCCGCGGGGAACGAGAATATTTTAATTACGGAGAGGGGCGCGTCCTTCGGTTACAATAACCTTGTTTTTGATGTGAGGGGTTTGCCGATTATGAGGGCGATGGGCTACCCGGTCATCTTTGACGCCACGCACTCCGTGCAGCTGCCGGGAGGCGCCGGTACCTCTTCCGGCGGTCAGCGGGACATGGTGCCATACCTGGCGAGGGCGGCGGTGGCCGCGGGTGTGGATGGACTCTTTATGGAAGTCCATCCGGATCCGGAGAGAGCTCTTTGTGACGGGGCCAATTCGCTTTATCTCCGTTCGTTAGAAAAGTTGCTGGCAACGTTGAAGCAGATTGATGAGGTGGTAAAGAAAGGCTTTTAGGCTGTAGGCTATTAGACTGTCAGACTTAAGGGAAAAGGCGATGTCAAAAAATAAGATTCAGGAGAAACTTAAAAAGATAAAGATGCTGATTCTGGACGTGGATGGAGTGATGACTGACGGCAGAATTATCATGGACAGCGAAGGTCGTGAAACAAAGAACTTTTATGTCCGTGATGGTCACGGGCTGGTCATGATTCAGCGCTATGGTATACAGGTTGCCATTCTGACCGGCCGGACATCGGCCGTGGTGGACCACCGGGCCCGTGATTTAAAAATCACTGAGGTGTATCAGGGGGCGTTGAATAAAAAGGAAGTTTTCAACAGGATTCTTCAGAAGAACAACCTGACACCGGTTGTGATTGCATACATGGGGGATGACATCGTCGATATTCCCGTGTTGAAACTGGCCGGATTTTCCGCTGCCGTTGCCGACGCGACGGATTTGGTGAAAAAAACGGTTGATTATGTTACGGTCAACAGGGGAGGGCAGGGAGCGGTGAGGGAAATATGCGACATGTTGCTTGTAGCTCAGAATCACTGGACTGAAGTCGCTAAACGGTATGATTTTACGGAACTCATTTGATCGTAAAAAAAATGGAGCAACGGATCTCTTCTTGCCGGAATATATGAATGACACTTGCGTGGACTTATCTGCTCATTGCCGGAATTCTGGAAATCGGCTGGCCGCTGGGCTTTAAACTGTCTCAGACCACGTCGCACAGGATGGCCTTTATCCTGATGGCGATAGTTTGTATGTCTCTGAGTGGATTGTTTTTGTGGCTGGCTCAAAGAACCATTCCGATCGGCACGGCCTATGCGGTCTGGACGGGCATCGGCACGGCGGGAACTTTTCTGATCGGAATTCTCGCATTTAACGATTCGACATCCATGATGCGGATTTTGTCATTTCTGCTGATTGTCGTTGGCTTGATCGGTTTAAGAATTTCCGGCCAGTCTTGATACAGTCTGTTGCATTCCCGGTGACGGGCGGACTTGTCCTGAATACCCCGGTTTCCCTGAATTACTTTACAAAAGACAATAGTGAGTGATATAAAGAAATCATCGTGAATGAAAGAATATTCATAATTGTAAATGAACATGATGAAACCGGGCAAAAAAAAAGTAAAAATCATTGTAATCGCGCTTATCAGTATCGTTGTGGCTGTGGTGGCCGTCTTCGGCATTATGCAGGGAACCGGCAGGAAGAAAGAAAATGTCATCAAAATCATGCCTGATGAGGCGGATATCCGCATTCAGGATTTTGTATTTACGGAGGTAGGACAGAATAAGATCCGTTGGGATGTAAAGGCCAAAAGCGGACAGTATCAGAAAAAGAAGAATCTTGCCCTTTTTGAACAGGTTCGGATTCAGGCGACCACGGAGGAGGGTAAAGTATATGTCATGACGGGTAAAAAGGGCAAAATGCTGACGGATAAAAAGGACCTTGAAATAACAGGTGACGTGGTGATTACCTCCGATTCGGGTGACCGGTTTACGACAGATTATCTTCGCTACGCCAATGACCAGAGAAAAATTTATACCGACGCACCGATCGTCATGGAAAATAATAAAATGAAAATACAGGCTGTCGGACTGATCATCTTCATCGATAAGGGAGAGCTCATTCTCTCTTCCGGTGTCCGGGCCAGGTTAAACTGATCAGGATAATTTATGAATGCAAAGAAAATATATCTCTTCATGATTTTGATTTTACTTCCTGCCCATACGCTGACGTGGGCACAAGTGGGTTTTGATCAAAAAACCATCCTGCGTAAAGACGCGCCGATAGAGGTTGTCTCCGATAAAATGGAGGCGTATCAGGAAAAAAATGTGGTTATTTTTTCAGGGAATGCTGTTGCCAAACAGGGGGATGTCCAGCTGAAAACGGACCGCCTGGCAATTTACTATAAAAAACAGCCAAACCCAAAAGAAAAACCCGGGATGCAAATCATGGAAGGAACCGGGGAACTGGACAAAATTGAAGCGAAAGGAAACGTCATTGTCACGCAAAAGGACATGTCTGCCAGTGGGAACGAAGCGGTTTATTATCACGACACCTCCCGGGTGGTGATGACCGGAAATGCCTTCCTGAAGCAGGGGAAGAACATGGTCAAAGGGTGCAAGGTTACGGTTTATCTTGATCAAAACCGGGGTGAAGTGGAAAGGTGCGCCGCCGAAAATGCGGAAAGGGTAACGGCGATTATTCATCCTGAAGACCAGAAAACAACGGAAGCCAAACCCGGTACAAAGACGGTGAATAAGAAATGAGCCATTTATCGGCGAAGGGGCTAACTAAAATTTATAGCAGGAGGAAAGTGGTCAACCATATTGACCTGGAAATTTCTCCGGGTGAGGTCGTGGGTCTTCTGGGCCCCAACGGTGCCGGAAAGACGACAACATTTTATATGATCGTCGGTCTGATCAGGCCGGACGGGGGTGAAATCTACCTGGATGGTGAAGATATCAGCCGATACCCGATGTATAAACGGGCGCGAAAAGGCTTGAATTATCTGCCCCAGGAGCCGTCTGTATTCCGTAAGCTGACCGTCGAAGAAAATATATTGGCGATTCTGGAAACACTTGATATAAGTGAAAGTGAGAGAAAGGAGAGGCTCAAGGAGCTTCTGGGCGAACTGGATCTCACTTCCCTGGCGAAAAATTATGCTTATTCTTTGTCCGGCGGCGAGAGAAGGAGAGTGGAAATAACCAGGGCTCTGGTGACTTCACCAAAATACATTCTGCTGGATGAGCCTTTTGCCGGCATTGATCCTCTGGCGGTGGCCGATATCCAGAAGATCATTGAAAAACTGAAAAACAAGGGGATCGGAATTATCATTTCCGATCACAATGTCCGGGAAACACTGTACTGCTGCAACCGTGCCTATATCGTTAACGAGGGGGAAATTCTTGTTCACGGGGACCCGGATGCCATCGCACAGAGTGAATTGGCCAGGAAATTTTATTTGGGCGAAGATTTTAACTTGTAGAACCAGACGGATATGTGAAAGTCGATTATGGCCTTCGAACTGAAACAGAACTTAAAACTTTCCCAACAGCTGATCATGACGCCGCAGCTGCAGCAGGCGATCAAGCTTTTGATCCTGTCCCGCCAGGAACTGGTGGACACGATCAATCAGGAAATCGAAGAAAATCCACTGCTGGAAGAAGTGACGGTGGATGAGGCCACAGCTGAGGAGGTTCGTGCCGATGTCGAAGATGATGTCCAGTCCGTTGAAAAAGAAGACAGCAAGCTTCCTGAACGTACGGCAGAACTGACCGGCGAGGGAGACGGCCGGGAGGAGTTTGACTGGAATAATTATCTGGAAGACTACGGTCCTGTCGGGGTTTCTTACGACCGTGCGGACGGGGAGGCCCCAACCCTGGACAACGTTCTCACGGAAAGTCCTTCCCTGGTTGAGCACCTGATGTGGCAAATGAAACTGTCGCCCTTTACGGAAGAAGAAGTGCGTGTCGGTTCTCAGATCATCGGCAATCTGGACAACAACGGCTATCTATGTGCGACCCTTTCGGAAATCGCCCAGTTGGAAAATGTCAGTGAAGATTACGTGGAGGCGGTTTTAAAAAAAGTTCAGGAATTTGACCCGTCCGGCGTGGCGGCCCGCAATCTCCAGGAATGCCTGTTGATACAGGCCCGAATGTTGGCAAAGGAAAATCCTCTCCTGGAAGTAATTATCCGTGAGCACCTGAAAGACCTCGAACTGAAAAATTACATTCATATTGCCAGAAAACTGAAAGTTCCTCTGAGGGAGGTGGAAACGGCCGTTTTGCTCATCAGCAAGATGGATCCGAAGCCAGGCGCTGTCTATTCGGAAGAGAGAGTTCAGTCTATTATTCCGGACGTGTATGTTGTTAAATCCGGGGATGACTATAAGATTGTTCTCAACGATGATGGTTTGCCACGTCTGCGTATCAGTAATTTCTATCGTGATATAATGGCGGGCAACGGAAGCCGGGACCGGGCGGAAGAAGAAAACAGGAA